>JBKJTM010000366.1:0-4082 GCA_046590805.1 Usitatibacter sp. | reverse complement strand
CGGGCGGGCCGCATCATCATGACCGGTTCGATCACCGCCACCAACGCGCGCGCCACGATCTCAGCCTACGTCGCCAGCAAGGGCGCGGTGCATGCCCTGACCAAGCAGCTCGCCGTCGAGCTGGCGCCCGACCAGATCACCGTCAACTGCATCGCGCCGGGCTTTTTCGCCACCGAGATGAACACGCCGCTGCTGGCCGACGCGACATTCAGCGACTGGGTCTGCAAGCGCACGCCGGCCGGACGCTGGGGTAGCCTGAATGAGATCGGCCCGGCGGCGGTGTTCCTCGCCTCCGACGAGGCCTCGTACGTCACCGGCCTGGTAATGACGGTGGACGGGGGCTTCACCGCGGCGATGTGAGGGAGGGCCTTCGATGAGCGAATTCCGGGTCGGCATCACCGCCGACGTCCTCCGGTCCGACGGCGAACCGATCTTCGGCCGCGAGGTGCTCCGCCTCCTCGACGCGGATGGCGTCGCCTGGGAACTCATGACGCGGGAACCGGGCGGGGTCACGGCCGCGCAAGCGGCGCGCTACGACGCGATCTGCGCCATGCTGACCCGCGTGACTCCGGCGACCCTCGCCGGGTCCGATCGCCGCCTGAAGCTGATCGCCCGCTTCGGCGTCGGCTACGACACGATCGACGTGCCGGCCTGCACTGCCGCCGGCGTGCTGCTGACGATCGCCCCCGACGGCGTACGGCGCCCGGTTGCCACCTCGGCGCTGACCTTCGTGCTGATGCTGGCGCAAAAGGTGCTGATCAAGGACCGGCTCACCCGCACTGGCCGCTGGAGCGAAAAGCTCGATCACATCGGCACCGGCCTCACCGGCCGCACGTTGGGCTCGATCGGCCTCGGCAACATTGGCGCCGAGCTGTTCCGCCTTGCCCGGCCGCTCGAGATGAAGGGCATCGCCCACGACCCGGTGGCCGATCCGGCCCTCGCCGCGGAGCTCGGGATTCGCCTGGTCGACCTCGAGACGCTCTTTCGCGAATCCGATTTCCTCGCCGTCAACTGTCCGCTCAACGACATGACCCGTGGCCTCGTCGGCGCCCGCCTCCTCGGCCTGATGAAGTCGAGCGCCTACCTGATCAACACCGCGCGCGGCCCAATCGTCGACGAACGCGCGCTCTGCGATGCGCTCGTCAGCGGCCGGCTCGCCGGTGCCGGCCTCGACGTCTTCGAGGAAGAACCGACGCCGGCGTCGAATCCGCTGCTGCAGCTCGACAACGTCATCGTCACGCCACACGGGATCTGCTTCACCGACGAGTGCATGCGCCGCCTGGCGGAAAGCGCCTTTCGCGCTGTTCTCGATGTGGCTGCCGGCCGTACCCCGCCGTACGTCGTCAATCCGCAGGCGCTCGGCCTGCGCCGGTGAAAGCGTGCCGCTCAATGCGCGAGCCTTCGAAACCCGAGCGGCAAGACGCACCGCTTCACCCTGGAGAGCGATGTACGTCGTCACCGTCGAATTCGCGATCGACCCGGCCTGCTGGGACGACTTCATTCCGCTGATGCTGGAGAACGCTGCGCGCTCGCGCCGCGACGAACCGGGCTGTCGCCAGTTCGACGTCTGCACCGACGCCAAGCGCCCGGGACTGGTCTTTCTGTACGAGCTCTACGACGACGCCGCGGCGTTCGACGCCCACCTCGCCGCGGGGCACTACCAGTCTTTCGCTGCGGCGACGAAAGCGATGGTGACGAAACGCACGATCGGCCGCTGGGAGCGACTCGCGGACTGAAGGCTCTGCATGCCTAAGACGGTGGTGGAACTGCTCGATGCCCGCTCTGCGGATCGAGGCAGCCGGATCGCGCAACGGGTTCGGGGGTATCCGCGGGGGTATCGGCTGGAATCGGGGGAGGGAAGGCGAGGCATGCAGAGTCATGCAGTGCCTACTTCCATTGACACCAGCTCCACCGCACGCTGACGCGCGCGCCGGGGTCCTCGTCGGCGACTCGATCGTTCTGCTCTAGCGTCCGTCGCTTCGGTGCGAACCGTAGGTCTGCACGCCGGGGCAGAAGGGAATGCTGTCGCGGCCAGGCGACTACTCTCGGCTGATCTCAGACGGTCACCGAGGTCCGAGGGCTCCACCTATGTGTGCATCCACAATGTGCAGCATCTCCCGGCTCGTTCGGACCTTCGCCACACCATGCTCGACTGGATGCTCAAGAAGCACAAGGTTCCCCCGGCCGAACGAGGGGAGGTCACTGCCTCCGACCTCGAGGCTGGCGGTCACCAGGCGGAGGCCGACACGGCCTCGACCATCAACTGGGATCAGAAGTTGCAGGCGGCACTGGGAGACGATACAGCTCTGTTGGCGTTGGCGCGCGCAGGCGCACCGATTGACGTCAAAGTGGCCGCTATAGGTGCTCTGAACAGCGAGGCGGCCTTGAAGCTTGCCGAGCGCGAGCATCGTGACCGCGACCGCCGAGTGCATCGGCTCGCCAAGCAGCGTCACCTCACGCGAGTCGCGCTCCGCGAAACCGCAAGACAAGCAGGGAGCTTGATCGAGGCCGCGAGAGCTTTGATCGACGAACCATTGATCCCGGCCAACGTCCTCGTCAGGCTCGATCGTGCCTGGCAGGCGCTCAACCCCGCGCTGGTCGATGCCGGGCAACGCGCCGAATTCGACGCCTTGCTCGCACAGTTGGTCGCGCTGACGCGCGAGCGCGGCGATCACTCGTTGAGGATCGAGCGCTGGACGATCGAGGCGCGTCAGGTGCTTGCGCAATTGCAAGCTGCTTGCATGGCAGCCGCCACCGGCGCAGAGGATCGTTTCCACCTCGCCGCGGCTCGCGTCGCGGCCCACGCTGTCCTCGATACCGCGCCAGCGGAGAACACCAACGCCGCGCTGCGCGACTCACTCCAAAGAGCGTTGCAGAACTGCGAACAGCTCGACGAGCGTCTTACGGTTCTCGATGAGCTGCTGAAGGCACCGTCAGCGGACAAGCCCTCAGCGTTGCCGAATCCCACCACGAGCGACGGTACGGGTGAAGCGGCGGCCCCGCCACTGGATCCGGCCTTGAGCTGGCTGGAGTTTCCGCCGCTGGCTGATGCCCAACTTGCCGAGGCGCTCGCCCTTCGCATCGCGCAGTGGCAGCAGACCCAAGACAAGGCTCAGCGCGCCCGACGCACAGAGCGTCTGGAGCGGGCGCTCGAGCGCAAGCGGGAAGTCCGAAACGAACGTAGCCGCGCACTGGCCACTGCGCTGGACCGGGCCGAGGCCGCACTCGCCGCCGGTCATCTGGCCGGCATCCACGAGCACCTGCTTGAGGTCGACAAGCTTCTGCACGGCGGCGCGTCGGCTGTGTCATTGCACTCGCGAATCGATGCCGTGCAGGCCGAGTACACGCGACTCGAGGGCTGGCAACACTGGGGCGGAGGCCTGGCACGCGATGACCTTGTCCTGCAAGCTGAGGCCTTGGCGGCTGCCACCCACGGTGAGTCTGGTGTGGACATCGTGAAGCTGTCGCTCAGACAGCAAGCCGAGGTCATCGACGACCTGCGCTCGCGCTGGAAGGAACTCGACCGACTGGGCGGAGCCACCAGCCGCCCGCTCTGGCAGCGCTTCGACGCAGCGCTCAGGGCCGCGTACCAGCCCGTAGCGACCCACCTCGCGGTGCAGCGCGCAGCGCGGGCGCAGAACCTGCAAGTGCGCAATCAACTGGTCGATGCATTGAGCGCGGTCGCACTTCCCGATGGAGGTGAAGGCGACGCGGCACTTGACTGGAAGTCGTTGGCCGCGGCGCTGGAGCGATTTCATGGCGAGTGGCGCAAGCTCGGACCCCTGGAGCACACCGTGCCGCACAAGGAGCGCGACAGCTTGGTCGCGCGGATGGTTGCCGCTGTGCAGCGGCTCGAGGCGCCGCTGAACGAAGCGCGGCGAGTCTCCCGACTCCAGCGCGAGCGGCTGATCGCGTGCGCCAAGGCATTGGCCTCGGAAGCGGCTGTCGGGGCGCCGGGTCGGGAGTTGGCGAGCAAGGCGCGCGAGTTGCAGACCGAGTGGCAGCGTCACGCGGCCTCGCTGCCGCTGACACGTGTCGTCGAAAGCGCGCTTTGGGCACGCTTCAAGGCCGACATCGACGCG
>JBKJTM010000448.1:0-5050 GCA_046590805.1 Usitatibacter sp. | reverse complement strand
CTTGGAAAGGGCATACCCCGCGCCGAGCATGAACATCGCGCCATAGAGCATGCGGCTCAGGTCGTAGGCCCACACGGTCGGCGCGGTGAAGAGGTAGCGGGCCATCACCTCGTAGGCCATCACCAGCATCAGCGGCAGCGTCATCCAGGCGACGGCGCGGCCGACCCAGAGGCTGAAGGTGTCGATCGTCACGATGGCGGTGGACATCCAGCGCGGCATGTCCTTCGGCAGGTGGCCGTGCGAATCGGGCCTGCGCCCGGCGATCATCTCGTCGGTGAGGTTGTGCGTCTGGGTCATCGGGCAAGCTCCGGCAAAATCATTCCCGCCCCCGGCGGACCGGCCGCGGGCGGGAATGACGAGGCGCGTTATTTCTTCGTTTCGGGCTTGGCTGGCGCGGCGGCCTTCGCCGGGGCCGACGCCTTCTTCAACATATCCGCGTAGGCGCTGCTCAGCGCCGAATTCGACTTCTGCGCACGCGCCCAGTACGGGATCGACACCTCCGCCCACGCCCTCTGGCTGTCCCACACCTTCTTGAAGAAGGGGTTTTCGTCGGCGTTCTTCTGGAAGTTCTTCATCGCCGCGGCGCTGTACTCGGTGAAGTATTCCTTGGGCGTGTCATGCAGGATCACGCCGTGCTTCTCCACCAACTCCTTCAGCGCCTTGCCGTTCTCGGTGATGCGGTAGGCCACCGTCTTCATCAGCGATGCGTTGGCCGCCACTTCGACCGCCTTCTGCTGTCCCGGCGAAAGCGACTTCCAGACATCGCCGTTGATGTAGAGATCGGCGTTCACCACCACCTGGTGCAGGCCCTCGAGGTAGTAGTGCTTCAGCACCTTGTGGAAGCCGAAGGTCATGTCGGGCTTCGGGCAGCACCACTCGGCCGCGTCGAGCACACCCTTCTCCAGCGCCGGCAGGATGTCGCCGCCGCCCATGGCGACCGCCGCCACGCCGATGTCGTTGTAGATCTGCCCCGGGATGCCGGGCGGTGAACGGAACCGCATCTTGCGGAAGTCGGCCATGCTGTTGATCGGCTTCTTGAACCAGCCGAGCGCCTCGGGTCCGACCGGCTGCAGGATGAAGCCCTTCACGTTGACCTTCATCTCCTTCCACAGCTGGTCGTAGAGTTGCGAGCCGCCGCCGTAAAGGAACCACGAGACCCAGGCGAAGTTGTCCATCCCCAGGCCCGAGCCCGCCGCGGGCGAGCCGAAGAGGGTGGCCGCCGGGTGCTTGCCGGACCAATAGTGCGTCCAGGCGAAGCCTCCCTCGATGAGCCCCTTGTCCACGGCATCGAGCGTGTCGTTGACCGGCACCATGGCGCCGGCGGGGAGGATTTCGAAAGTCACCGTGTTGTTGGTGAGCGCTGCCACGTCGGCGGCGAACTCCTTCAGCATCGTGACTTCGTCCGCGCTCACGGGGATCACGGACTGGACGCGGATCTTGACGGTCTTTGGCGCCTGCGCCCAGGCGATGGTGGGTGCAATTACCGCGGCGGCCAGCAGCACGGCCGCGCGCGTGAAGAAGCTTCGAGCTTTCTGCATTGTTATCTCCCCCTCCGGTTGAAGTTGAAACCGGGGACGTACCCTCATCTCAAGAGGCGAGATGAGGGTACGTCCCCAATCAGACGAACTGCTTGTATTTCTCCAGGTGCCGCACCGGCTTCGACAACGCGTCGCGGCGGAACGGATCGCCCAGCTCCTTGGTCACCATCATCTCGATCACGGTGGTCCTGCCTTCCGCCTGGCGCTTGACCGACTCCTGCAGCGCGGTGCCGACGTCGCCCACGTTGTCCACGACGACGCCCTCGCAGCCGAAGGACTTCGCGACGGCGGCCCAGCTGGGGTTGTCCAGCTCGACGCCCTGGTAACGGCGGCTGTAGAAGTCCACGTGGTTCTTCTTCTCCGCGCCCCACTGGCCGTTGTTGAACAGCACCACCGTCACGCCGATCTTCTCGCGTGCGCAGGTGAGCAGCTCGTTCAGGCTGATGCCCCACGCGCCGTCGCCGACATAGGCGATGGCGGGACGGTCCGGGCGCGCGATCTTCGCGCCGCAGGCCACCGGGAAGGCATAGCCGCAGTTGCCGAAGCTCATCGCCGCGAGCATCGAGCGCGGCTCCTCGAAGCGCAGGTATGAATTCGACACCGAGCAGATGTTGCCGATGTCGGTCGAGACCATCGCGCCCTTGGGCATGGCGCGCTCGAGCGCGCGCAGCATCTGCCGCGGATGCATGTGCCCGCTGTCCTTCGAGATCTCCAGCGAGTAGGCGTCGGTCTCGTGGGTCCAGCCGTCCAGCTCCTTCTCCCACGCGGTCTTCTCGGCCTTGATGGCGGTGTCGCGCTCGGCCTTGTTCTGCTGGCAGGCGAGCTGCCTGCCGGAAAGGCGTTTCGCGAGCGCCGCGGCCGCCTCGCGCGCATCGCCGCAGATGCCCACCGAGATCGTCTTCACCAGCCCGAGCATGTGCGCGTCGACATCGACCTGGATGATCTTCGCGTCCTTCGGCCAGTACTCCATGCCGTATTGCGGCAGCGTGCCGAAGGGGCCCAGGCGCGTGCCGAGCGCCAGAACCACGTCGGCCTTCGAGATCAGCTTCATCGCCGCCTTCGAGCCCTGGTAGCCGAGCGGACCGCACCAGAGCGGGTGCGAGGCGGGGAAGGAATCGTTGTGCAGGTAGCTGCTGGCCACCGGCGCGTGCAGCAGCTCGGCGAGGGCGATCGCTTCCTTCGTGCCCTCGCTCATGATCACGCCGCCGCCGGCGAGGATCACCGGGAATTTCGCGCTCGCGAGGAGCTTCGCGGCCTCGTCGAGCGCGCCATCGTCACCGGCCCCGCGGCCGATGCGGATCGGCGCCGGGATCTCGCACTCGATGTCGCCGTAGAAGAAGTCGCGCGGGATGTTGAGCTGCGTCGGGCCCATGTCGAGCATCGCGCGGTCGAAGCAGCGCGCGGTGATCTCGGCCATGCGCTTCTGGTTCATCACGTGGCCCTGGTACCTGGTGATCTTCGAGAAGATCGGCAGCTGCTCGGTCTCCTGGAAGCCGCCGAGGCCGATGGAAAGGGAACCCGTCTCGGGCGTGATCACCACCACCGGCGAATGCGCCCAGTAGGCGGCCGCGACGCCGGTCACGAAGTTGGTCACGCCCGGGCCGTTCTGGCCGATGCACACGCCGTGGCGGCCGGAGACGCGCGCGTAGCCGTCGACCATGTGGACCGCGCCCTGCTCGTGGGCCACCGGGATGAAGCGGATGCCGGCGGCGGGAAAGATGTCGAGGGCATCCATGTAAGCCGAGCCCACGATGCCGAAGATGTCGGTCACGCCCTGCGCCACCATCGTCTCCACCAGGGCCTCCGAGGGCGTCATCCGCACCTTGCCTTTCACCACTTCACGGTTGGCCTGGGTCATGTCGTTCATGCCTGCTCCCTCGCTGGAAACGAATGGAAAAATCTCATTTGCCGGAACAGTATATGCCCAAGCCCCGCTGCCCGAGTTAACATGCCGGGCATGGAAGAGGAGCCGAAAAAGGAACAGATACACCGCGGCCTGAAGGGCGTGAATTTCGACCGTTCGCGGGTCTGCGACATCGACGGACGCGCCGGGGAGCTGCGCTACCGCGGCTACTCGATCCACGACCTGGCCGAGCGCTCCACTTTCGAGGAGACCTGCCATCTGCTCTTCATGGGCGAGCTGCCAACGCGCGAGCAATTGGCCGATCTCACGGCGAAGCTGAGGCAGGCACGCGAGCTGCCGCCCGCGATCTATGAAGTCATCCGCACGGTGAAGACGGGCCATCCGATGGACGTCCTGCGCACCGCGGTCTCGGCGCTGGCGACGTTCGATACGGAGGTGGCGGACAACTCGCCCGAGGCGATGCTGCGCAAGGGGATTCGGCTCACCTCGCAGGTGCCGCTGATCGTCGCGGCCCACGAGCACATCCGCAACGGTCGGGCGCCCGTGGCGCCGAGCAGGACGCTCGGGCACGCCGCGAACTTCCTCTACATGCTGAAGGGCGCGGAGCCGAGCGCCGACGCGGCGGCGCTCATGGACGTGGACATGATCCTGCACGCGGAGCACGGATCGAACGCTTCGGCCTTCACCGCGCGGGTGGTCGCGGGAACGGAGGCCAACCTCCACGCGGCGATGGTCGCGGCGATCGCGGCGCTGTCCGGCCCGGCGCACGGCGGGGCGGCCGAGAACGTGATGCGGATGGCGCAGGAGATCGCCGATCCCGCGAACGCGGCCGGGTACGTGAAAGCCAAGCGCGGCAACCGCGAGGCGATCATGGGCTTCGGGCATCGCGTCTACAAGGCCGAGGATCCGCGCGCGCGCCACATGCGCGCCGGGGTGGAGAAGCTCTCGCGCGAGATGGGGGAGCCCAAGTGGTACCAGATCCTCGCGGCGCTGGTGGAGGCGATGAAGCCCTACGCGCGCCACGGCGTGAACGTGAACGTCGATTTCTACGCCGGCGTCGTCTATTACCTGAACGGCATCGCCAACGACCTGTTCGTGCCGATCTTCGCCGCCGGGCGCGTGCCGGGGTGGGCGGTGCAGGTGATGGAGCAGATGGAATCCAACATCCTCATTCGCCCTCTCACGGTCTACAACGGCCCCGCACCGCGCGACTACGTGCCGATCGATAGCCGGTGACGGGGGTTCCTCCGACCAGCGAAAAGGAAAATGTCGCGGTATTCCGCGGCTTCTTTGTCCTCACCGGCGTCCTCTTCATCGCCTATGCCCTTTACGGGTATTTGAGCGACGAGATCGCCGTATTTTCCGGCAAGGGCAGGGGAGTAGGAACGCAGTACGTTCACGGCGAGCAGGTCGTGCTCGCTGCTCTGGGTTACGTGTCCTTTGCCGTTGCCGCGTTCGTCGGTGCAGGGACCCCTATCGGCAGGCCGGCGCCCGCGGTCGTTCGGACCTCGTGGCGAGCCCTGATCGTCATTGCCTTCGTCGTGGCGGGAATCATCCTGGCGGGCTTCAGGAACCCCAATTGAGGCGCGTCGTCGCGGCGGTGCTGCTAGCGCAGGCGTGACGCGACGATGTCGTCGACGCTCGCGCC
>JBKJTM010000278.1:0-4448 GCA_046590805.1 Usitatibacter sp. | reverse complement strand
GCGGCCCGTTTCCTTACTGATGTACTGCTTAGCGGCAGCCGGCCGGCAGGTACTTGGCGAGGATGTTGGTCTTCGCCTTGCAATCCCACTCGGTGATCGCCGGGCCGGTGCAGGCGCCCTTGTCGCACTTGGCCTGGAGGCCATACGTAACACCGGCGCCAAGTTGACCAGCGAGGCCCCCTTGGGCGTCAACCGTGATCGCGTCGGTGCCGTCGAAAGCCGGGGCCTTCGAGTTGGCGGTGCCGATGTCCGAGCAACCGCCCGTCAAGGCGCTGGCGGGCATCTTGCCCTGGGCCTGGTAGAACTCGGCGATCGAGGTCTTGCAGACGCCAGCGGCGTTCACCAGCTCGGTCACTTTCGAGCGGATGGTGTAGTCCTGGTACGCCGGGATGGCGATAGCGGCCAGGATGCCGATGATCGCAACGACGATCATCAGTTCGATCAGGGTAAAGCCTTGTTGGACTTTCTTCATGAATACTCCTTCAGGTTGGTGGGGTAAGCCACACGAGGTGTGCGGGCTCCTATATGCAACCGCCATGCCAGCCGAGGCCGGTGCCGGATGCTGTCCGATCCAGCCCGATTCGCTCATAATTAACCATGTATTTCAACGGTTTGCGGATAGCGAAACATTTGGGACCGGATCGCACCCCGGCGAGCTTGCGTCAAAAGTGACCAACATTGTCATCGCCGGGCCGCTGTTTCGGCAGCGGCAACATGCGCGAGGACGACCTGCAGGAGGACGCTGTCGCGATCGGCCTTCGACAGACGCGGCAGGTGGCGCTCCCGCAATCCGGCCGCCTCGCCGGTGTGGCCGCCCACCAGATTGGCCACCATCGCCGTGGCGAGCAGGCTCGCGCGCTCCCGCTCGAGTGCCTTCGGAAGGTTCGCCAGCAGCGCGGTGGAGTGCTCGCGCATCGCGGCCGCGTCGCGCCGGTTGATCGCCTCGAGGAGCGCGAGGCGATGCCGGCCGGTTTCGTCCAGCGACTGGGCGCAGGGCGATGCCCGCACCTTGTCGAACAGCACCTTCACATCGTCCGCCGCCAGTGCGGGGATGGCGGTACGGGCCACTTCCGTGAGGGCGTTCAGCCAGTCGTCCTGGGCATCGCGGCAGCCCGCCATCAGGCCGTTCACGATCAGCGCGGCCGATTTCTGCGCCGGCTGCAGCGCACCCGCCTGCCCTGCGGAACCGGACAGCGACACCCCGATGGCCTCGGCGGCAATGCGCGCGGCATCGACGTGCGCGGGCCGGTTGACCCCGGCCGCCTGGACGCGATCGAGCGATGTGCGCGTTTCCCCGTCGAGCATCGCGAGCACCGGCACCAGCGAGTCGCGCAGCCGCGGCACTTCCTCGCTGTTCTGGTTGCGAAAGCGCGCGCGGGGCGCGCGCTGGTCGAGGATCGGAAAGTAGTCGGAGTTGGCGGGAAATCCGCTGCGCGCGAAGTACGGCTCGAGCACCGCGCGGCCGCCCACGCGCAGCGCCTGGAAGTCGCGCAGCTCCTCGAAACCCATGCTCGCGAGGTCCGGGACGAGCGGGCCGAAGGCGAGCACGTCGGCGCTCGGGACCGGCATGCGCGACGCCGGGGTGGCGACCACGATGAGGTCGGAGCTGTAGGCGGTGCGGTATACCACGTAGTCGCCGAAGTGCCGCCCGAGCGCCTTGAAGATTGTCGAGAGCAGGCCCACGTCGATCTCGTAGGCCTGCACCCACTGCACCAGCAGGCCGTCGGGGCGAAGGTAGCGCTTCACCTGGGCGTAGAACTCCTCCGAGAAGAGCGTCGAGACGCCGCTCACCCATGGATTCGACGGCTCCGAGACGATGATGTCGTAGGTGCGTCCCGACGAGGCGAAGAATGTCTTGGCGTCCTCGATGCGCAGGTGACTGCGGGGGTCGGAAAAGGCGCGCTCGTTGCGCGGCATGAAGAGCCGCGCCCCCTCGACCATCATTCGCTCGATCTCGATGGTGTCGACGTTGCGCACCTTCGGGCTGCCGAGGAGATAGTGGGTGGTGAGGCCCGAGCCGAAGCCGATGTTGGCGATTTGCTCCGCGCCCGGCTTGAGGACGAGCGGCATCACGCCCAGCAGCAGCATCGTCGACTCGTCCCCGGTGGCGGCGAACTTCCGGTCCATGACCATGCCGGCATCGGGCTTGCCGTTGGTGCGGATGGAGCGCACCGGTCCGCTGTCGACGACCGCGATGGTCGCGGTCTTGCCGTCGCGATAGAACGGCACCGAGCTCGTGGCCGGGTCCATGAAGACGCCGTGCCGATAGACGCCGGAGCTCATTCGCAGCAGGTCGAGGGAGGCGGCGAAGTAAGCCGCCAGGCCGGTCGCCGCGGCGACGGCCATCGCGGCGCGCAGGAGGGCGGGCCGCGCGCCCCAGCTCGCGAGCGTCGCGGCCGCAAGGCCCACGCCGATATCGAGGAGCGCGCCGGCGCCGGTGAGGCCCTTCACCCCGAGCCATTCCATGCCCACATGCGTCGCGAACGCCGCGCCCAGGATGCACCCGGCGGTATTCGCGCCGTAGACACGGCCGATCGACGCTTCGCCGAGCCCGCGCGAGGTGAGCACATGGGTTGCGAGCGGCAAGGTCATCCCGGCGCAGAAGGCGGTGGGGAACATCACGACCATCGACGCGGCAAGGCCGGCGAGCGTATTGAGCGTGTAGCCGCCATCGGTCCGGGCCACGGCACCCATCATCCAGCCCATGAAGCCCAGCACCTCGGAATAGATCCAGATGGCGTAGACGGCGAACAGCGCCTTCGCGATCAGCAGGCCGGCGAGCCACGCGAGGTCGTTCTTCAGCCTGCCGATGCGATTGCGGAACCAGAACGCGCCCAGCGACATGGCGAGGATGAATGCGGCGAGCATCACCTCGAAGGCGTGGGTCGAGGCGCCCAGTCCGAGGGTCAGCATGCGGATCCAGGAGATCTCGTAGATGAACGAGGCGGCGCCGGTGGCGAGCGCGAGCGCGAGGACGATCCGGGTGAGCCGCCTGCCTTCGGACGCGGCTGCGGGCGACACGGCCTGCGGCGGCGCCGCCCGCGCGACCAGCCGCTTCGCGAGTCCGTACACCACGATCGCAAGCACGACGTTCATCAGCCCCGCGGTGAGGATCGTCCCGGGCAAGCCGAAGTGGTCGATGAGGTAGAAGCCGCTCGCCAGCACGCCGATGGCCGCGCCGAAGCTGTTGGTGAAGTACAGCATCGACAGGGTGCGGCCGCCCGCCTGCGGGTAGAGCCGCATGATGCCGGCGCTCATGAGCGGAAACGTGGTGCCGAGGAGGATCGAGGCGGGCAGGATCAGCGACGTGGCGAGGCCCCACTTGAAGACATCCACGCCGGCGCCTCCCAGGGCCGGCATCGCGGTCTCGAAGGCCCATGTGGTGAGGCCGAGGAAAACGCGATGGAACACCAGCGCCAGCACGCCGATGCCGAGCTCGGCCGCCGCGTATCCCAGCAGCAGGTTGGCGATGCGGTGCGTGTAGCGGCTCACGAGCCAGGAGCCGATCGCCATGCCGCCCATGAAGATCGCCAGCACCAGCGTCTGCGCGTACGCGGCGTGGCCGAGGAAGAGCTTGAGGTAGTGGCTCCAGATCGACTGGTAGATGAGGCCCGCGAAGCCGGAGATGGTGAAAAGGGCGAAGAAGACGCTGACCGGCAGGTTTGTCGTCATGCGAAGGTGGACCGCGGGAAGGGGGCTCGCGACGCGCGGCGGCGCGAACCCGGGATCAAGGCGAGTAGCCGGGAATCTTGGAGACGTCGACGTCGTCGATCTGTTCGGGGTCGAGGAACTCGTGCGCGTAGCGCAGGTACACCTGGTCGCGCACGAAGATGTCGAAGAGATCCGGGTCGACGTGGCCGCCGACCTTCATCTTGCCGAGGATGGCGAGCGACTCCGACATCGTCTTGCCCTTCTTGTAGGGGCGGTCCTTGGCGGTGAGCGCCTCGAAGATGTCGGCGATCCCCATCACGCGCGCCTGCACGCTCATCTGCTCGCGGGTGAGCCCCTTGGGGTACCCCTTGCCGTCCATGCGCTCGTGGTGGCCGCCGGCGTACTCGGGCACGTTCAGCAGGTGGCGCGGCCACGGCAGCGCCTCCAGCATCTTGATGGTGGCGACGATGTGGTAATTGATGATCTCGCGCTCGGGCCCCGACAGCGTGCCGTAGGCGATGTTGAGGTTGGCCTCCTCGTCCTTGGACAGGAAGCGGTCGAGCTCGCCGCGCTCGTTCACCCAGGTGTAGCGGGCGATCTGCGAGACGCGCGTTTGGTCGTCCGGATTCATGCGCTCGCTGCCGATGTTGGTGCGGCGCACGAACTCGCGGTCGTCGTCGTACCGGCGCACCTTGGCGGCGTAGGCCTCCTCGGCGCGGCGCGCGCTCTGCTCGTCGTGGTGCTCGATCGCCTTGATGCGGGCGCGCAGCATCTCCACCTCGGCCTCGCGTTTCAGC
>JBKJTM010000258.1:0-5085 GCA_046590805.1 Usitatibacter sp. | reverse complement strand
GCTCGATGGGCAGGACACCGCCCAATACAACATTTACATCAACGCCTCGTACGTGGTGGTGCGCGGCCTGGTGCTGCGTGGCGCGCAGCAGCACGCGATCCGCATCGCCCCCAACGTGACCGACGTCATCATCGAGGACAACGACATCAGCGGCTGGGGGCGCACGCGCGGCAACGGACTGGGCGTGAATGCCGACTCCGCGGTCTATGCCTTCTGCAACGCTTCCAGCACTCTCACGCGCGTGACGATCCAACGCAATGAGATCCACGATCCGCGCTATACGTCCAACAGCTGGTCCGACGGGCATCCCGAGGGACCGCAGGCGATCACCATGGAGTATTGCCCCGGCAACCACGTGATCCGCCACAACGAGATCTTCAGCACCACCGGGCGCTATTTCAACGACATCATCAGCGGCTCGGACAACTTCTCCACCACCGGCTTCCCCAACGCCGACACCGATATCTACGCCAACGAGCTGTCGCACGCCTGGGACGACGCGATCGAGGCCGAGGGCGGCAACCGCAACGTGCGCATCTGGGGCAACTACATCGATCGCACCGGCACCGGCATCGCCTCCACCGTGACCTCGGTGGGGCCGCTCTACATGTTCCGCAACGTCTACAACCGCAGCCGCATGCTCGCGAAGTCGACCCTCGACCAGGACGACCGCCAGGCGATGTTCAAGGCCGGATCGGATGCGACCCTGGGCGACGGCCGCCGCTACATCTTCCACAACACCATGCTGCAGGCGGTAGAGGTGGGCGCCGTCTACAAGCTGGGCGGGTCGGCGGGCGTGAGCGGCACCGGCTCGACGAAGCTCATCCACAACACCGTCACGCGCAACAACATCTGGCACCTGTGGCGTCCGTGGGAGGCGTTCTACGACGAAGGCACCGACAACGATTTCGCCTTCGACATGTACAACGGCAATCCGGGCGCACCGATCACGGGCGGCATCCAGGCGACGCCGTTCTACGCGACCGGGCACGGATGGCAGAGCGAGTCCGGGGGGCTCTACCAGCTGCAGCCGGGCACGCTGGGCTACGACCAGGGAACGCGGATCGCGAACTTCAACGATGCATTCATCGGCGCCGCGCCCGACATCGGCGCGCACGAGGGCGGCTCGGCGGCGATGGCCTTCGGCCTCACGGCCTCGACCGGGCCCGCCGTCCCCGGATACCGCCCCACGACGAGCACTCCACCGGCGACCTTCACGCTGGGCGTCAGCAAGACCGGCACGGGCAGCGGTACGGTGACCTCGTCGCCGGCCGGAATCGCCTGCGGCTCGAGCTGCGCCGCCAACTTCAGCTCCGGCACCTCGGTCACGCTGTCCGCCGCGCCTGCCTCGGAATCGACCTTCGCGGGCTGGTCGGGCGGCGAGTGCAGCGGCACCGGTGGATGCACGGTGACGATGAGCGCCGCGAAGGCGGTGACCGCGACCTTTGCCGCGCAGTCGACCAATCCACCGCGCCTCGCCAACATCGCCACGCGGATGCAGGTTGGCGCCGCCGACAACGTCCTCATCGGCGGCTTCGTGATCTCCGGCTCCATCCACAAGACGGTCGTGGTGCGCGCGCGCGGCCCGTCGCTCGCCGCGCAAGGCGTGCCCGGAACGCTCCAGGACCCGGTGCTGCAGATCTTCTCGGGCCAGACCCAGATCGCGGCCAACGACAACTGGCAGTCGGGTACCAATCAGTCGTCGCTGCAATCGAGCGGTTTCGCGCCCGGCGATCCGCGCGAGGCGGCGCTCTACATTGCGCTCGGCCCGGGCGCGTACACCGCGATCGTCTCCGGCGCCGGTGGCACCACGGGCGTGGGACTCATCGAGGTGTTCGAGGTGGACGCGTTCGCGGCGCCGCTCGTCAACATCGCCACCCGCGGGCAGGTCCTGACCGGCGACAACGTGATGATCGGCGGCTTCATCATCCAGGGAGACGGCCCGCAGACAGTCGTGCTGCGCGCGCGCGGCCCGTCGCTCGCGGCGCAGGGTGTGGCCAATACGCTCGCCGATCCGACGCTGCAGCTCTTCTCGGGCCAGACGGTGATCGCGAGCAACGACGACTGGCGCACGGCTGCCAACGCGGCGGAGCTGCAGGCGAGCGGCTTCGCGCCCGCCGATGACCGGGAGTCGGCGATCCTCGTGATACTCAATCCCGGCGCCTACACCGCCATCGTGAGCGGGAAGGGTGGCAGCACCGGCATCGGCATCATCGAGGTCTTCGCCCGCTAGCCTCGCGCCATCAGCGCTGGCGCGAGAAGCGCCCTTCCTCCTGGCGTTCCTTGCCGCGGAGCAGGCCTTCGATGCGCGCGAGCGCGAACGCTTCGGCCACGCCCGCGCGCTGCGCATCTTACGGGGCCGCGTCACCTGGCCGGCGAAGATCGCGCGCGGCTGTAGCGAACATCCCGGCTCCGTCGGGAGTAAGCTTGTGCCTCCAGATGAAGCGCCTGCATCGATTCTTCCTTGCTTGCGGCCTGGCCCTCGCGTTCGCGCTCGGCCAGCATGCCGCGGCATTGCACGCGCTCGGCCACGCCGCCGGCTCTCTCAGCCATAACGAGTCCGCGCCCGCGCCGTCCAAGTGCGCGGACCATTCGCTCTTCTCCACGATCGGCGCCGCGGTCGGCTCGCATGCGGCCGCCGCGCCCTGCATCGCCGCGGTCTCGCCGCCGGCCCTTGCGCCGTTCCACGCCAGTGCCTCGCTGGCCGCGCGCTTCAGCTTCCACTCCCGCGCCCCTCCCACGCTCTCCTGACGTCGTCCCGGTCCATCGCCTGCATGGCGATGGCGATGCCATCACGACCCGAGGAGAGTTTCCGTGTCCCGATTCATTCCATTCCAGCGTTTGCTGGTGCTTTGCCTGGCGATCGCGCCGGGCGCGTGGGCGGCCGACGATGCCGGTCTCGCCGCCATCCGTAACGAGATCCGCGAACTCAAGCAGGCGTACGAGGCGCGTATTCGCGCGCTCGAGCAGCGCCTCTCCGATGCCGAAGCCCGCAGTTCGCGGGTGCCCGCACCAACACCCCCGCCGGTGGCTGCCGCCTCGCCGGCAACGTCGCCGCCGAGCACGGCAAGCGCCTTCAATCCCGCGATCTCGCTGGTGCTGCAGGGGCGTTACGCCAACCTGTCGCGCAGCCCGTCCGAGTTCGCGATCGCGGGCTTCGCCCTCGGCGATGAGGCCGGCCCCGGACGGCGCGGCTTCAGCCTCGGGGAGTCGGAGCTCACGCTCACCGCCAACGTCGACGACCGCTTCGCGGGCAAGCTCACCGTCGCGCTCTCGCCCGAGAACGAGCTCGGCGTCGAGGAGGCCTATGGGGTCTACACCGCGGCTCCCGGAGGGTTGGTGCCGAAGCTCGGCCGTTTCTTCTCCGGCATCGGCTACATGAACGAGCAGCACCAGCACGTGTGGGACTTCATCGACGCGCCGCTCGCGTACCAGGCGTTCGTGGGCGGGCAGTACGGGAACGACGGCCTGCAGGTGAAGTGGGTGGCGCCGATGGACCACTTCCTCGAGCTGGGCGGCGAGGTCGGCAACGGCGACGGCTTCCCCGGCTTGCCGCGCGACCGCAATGGCATCGGCTCGGGCGCGGTGTATGCGCACACCGGCGGCGATATCGGCGTGAGCCACAGCTGGCGGGCCGGCGCCTCGTACCTGCGCACGCGCGCGGAGGGTGCAAGCGATGCGCGCCTCGGCATCGCGGACTTCGTGTGGAAGTACGCGCCCAACGGCAACGCACGGCAGGCGAACTTGAAGCTGCAGGGCGAATACTTCCGGACCACCTCCGCCGATGCGGCACGGCAAAGCGGCTGGTACCTGCAGGGCATCTACCAGTTCATGCCGGGCTGGCGTGTCGGCGCCCGCTACGATCGGCTCGATGCCGGCGCAGGGTCGGACTTCATGCCGCGGCGCAGCTCGATGATGGTCGACTACAGTCCTTCGGAATTCAGCCGCCTGCGCTTGCAGGTCGCGCAGTCGCGCACACAACCCGACGTGACCGACAACCAGGTCTTCCTGCAATACATCCTGAGCCTGGGCGCGCACGGCGCGCACCGGTACTGAGGCCCGCCATGATGAGATCGATGCTGGCCTTGCTGTTTGCCGCGTGGGCCTGCCCCGCGCTTGCGGACCTGAGCGTGTTCGCCACGGTCCCGGAGTGGGGAGCGCTCGTCCAGGAGCTCGGCGGCGAGAAGGTCAAGGTCTACACCGCGACCACGGGGCTGCAGGACCCGCACCGCATCGAGGCGCGGCCGAGCCTGATCGCCCGCGCGCGGGGCGCTGACCTGGTGGTGGCCACGGGCGCGGAGCTGGAGGTCGGCTGGCTGCCGCTGGTGCTGCAGCAGGCCGCCAACGCGAAGGTGCAGCCGGGGCGGCCGGGATATGTCGAGGCGGCGACGCTCGTGCCGCTGCTCGGCAAGCCCGCGCGCCTGGACCGCGCCGAAGGCGACGTGCATCCCCAGGGCGACCCGCACATCCAGGGCGATCCGCGCAACATCGCGCGCGTGGCGGGGCCGCTTTCCGCGCGCATGGCGGAGCTGGATCCCGCCAATGCCGCGTGGTACCAAGGGCGTCTCAAGCAGTTCATCGAGCGATGGACCGCGGCCGTCGCGCGCTGGGAGCGCGAAGCCGCACCGCTCAAGGGCGCGCCCATCGTCGTCCAGCACCGCGGCTTCACGTACCTCGAGGCGTGGCTGGGGTTGAAGCAGGTGGCGGCGCTCGAGCCCAAGCCGGGGCTGGAGCCCACGACCTCGCACCTCGCGGCCGTGCTGGAGACGTTGCGGCGCGAGCCCGCGAGGATGGTGCTGCGGGCGGCCTACCAGGACGGACGCGCTTCGGAGTGGATCGCGGGGCGCGCGAAGGTGAACGCGGTCGCGCTTGCGTTCACCGTCGGCGGCAATGACGCGGCAAAGGATCTCTTCGGGCTTTACGACGACACCATCAGGCGCCTTCTGCAAGGCGCGTCTTGAGCTTCGCCGGGCTGGACATCTCGATCCTGTGGCCGGCGCTGTTGGCCGGGCTGCTGGTGACCGCTACCCACGTTCCCCTCGGCACGCAGGTGTTGGCGCGCGGCATCGTCTTCATCGACCTCGC
>JBKJTM010000377.1:0-5088 GCA_046590805.1 Usitatibacter sp. | reverse complement strand
ATTCCCGCGGAGCCTGCCCCCGAGTGATCCTGTCGGGGGGCGGGAATCCAATGCTCGGGCCCCGGCCTGCGCCGGGGCGGCCCCGCTCTTCGAAACGCGAGGCCGGCTTCACCATCCTCGAGATCGTCATCGTCTTCATCCTCCTCGCGGGGATCATGGCCTTCGTCGGCCCCAAGATCTTCGAGCAGATGGGGCGCGCCAAGTCGCAGGAGGCGAAGATCCGCATCCAGCAGCTCGCCGGGCAGGTGGAGATGTACAAGCTCGAGGTGGGCAGGCTTCCGGAGAACCTGCAGGCGCTCCTCAAGCAGCCCGCGGGGGCCGATCGCTGGAACGGCCCGTACGTGAAGGAGGCGGACCTCAAGGACGCGTGGGGCAACGACTACCGCTACACCGTGCCCGGCCAGGGCAAGGCCTATGAAATCGTCTCGCTCGGCGCCGACGGCAAGGATGGCGGCGAGGGCGAGAACCGCGACGTCACCAACTGAAAATGACCCGTCATTCCCGCGGAGCCTGCCCCCGAGTGATCCTGTCGGGGGGCGGGAATCCAATGCTCGGGCCCCGGCCGGAGCCTGCCCCCGAGCGTCGTTGTCGGGGGCGGGGGCGCCCCCGCGCTGCGAAACGCGAGGTCGGCTTCACGCTGCTGGAAGTGCTGGTCGTGCTGGTGATCGGCGCGGTGATGTACGCGATGATCCTCGGCGTGCCGTTCCGCGGCGCCTCGATCGCGGACCTTAAGTCGGCAGCGCGTTCGCTCGCCTCGGGCCTGCGCCAGGCGCAGTCGATGGCGATGGTCTCGCGACGCGACGCGGTGCTCACCGTAGACATGGAGGCGCGCGAGTACGTCCTCGCGGGCGAGACCGAGGCGAAGCGCCTGCCGAAGGACATCGAGCTCAAGCTCTTCACCGCGCAAAGCGAGATCGCGAGCGACACCAAGGGCGGGATCCGCTTCTATCCCGACGGCAGCTCGACCGGCGGGCGCATCACCGTGAAGGCAGGCGAGCGCCAATACCTCGTGGACGTGGACTGGCTCACCGGAAGGGTCTCCATTGCCGAATAGGCTTCCCATGATCCAGCCCCGGCCTGCGCCGGGGCGACCCGGCTCCGCGCGGCGCCAGGTCGGGTTCACGCTGGTCGAGATCGTGGTGGCCTTCGTGCTGCTCTGCGCGGTGCTGGTCACCGGCTTCGAGATCTTCAGCCACGGCCTGCGCCGCGCCGGCGACCTCGACGATTACGCGCGCGCGATCGTGATCGCGCAGTCCAAGCTCGCCGCGGCCGGCACCGAGGAGCAGTTCAAGGAAGGGCAGTCGCAGGGCGAGGACGCGGACCGGCGCTTCCGCTGGACGGTGGTCATCACGCGCTCGGAGGAGGGCGCGGCCGCGCCGGGGCAGCCGTCGAACAGCGCCTACCAGCTCTTCCGCGTCGACGTCCGCGTCGCCTGGACCGGAATGGACGCGCGCGAGCATTCGGTCGCGCTCGCCACGCTGGGATTGGGGTCGCGCATATGAGCATTGGGCCCCGTCCTTCGCCCGGGCGACCTGGCCCTGCGCGACGCCAGGCCGGATTCACCCTGGTGGAGATCGTGCTCGCGATGGTGCTGTTGTCCACCATGATGCTGCTCATCTATTCGGGGCTCTCGTTCGCTTTGCGCAGCTGGGACGCGGGCGACGCGAGCGGGCGCCGCACCGCGGACCGCCGCATCGGCGAGAACTTCCTGCGCCGCGAGCTGACCGAGGTCTTCCCGATGCGCTGGAAGGACGCGATGGCGGTGAAGGTGGCGTTCAGCGGCGAGGCGGAGCGCCTGCGCTTCGTTTCCACGCGCCCGGTCGGCATCGCGATGGGCGGGCTTGCCCTGGTGAGCGTCGAGGTCGAGGGCGATGCGCGCCGCCGCGAGCGCCACCTGCTGATGCGCCGCGCCATGCCCGACGACGAAGCGAGGGATTTCGCGCCGCTGCAGAAGGTGGCCGACAAGCCGACCATCGTGATCGCCGACGTGGACAGCGTGACCTTCTCGTACTTCGGCGCCGAGAACGATTTCAGCGAGCCGCGCTGGATGGACACCTGGCCTTACCCGGGCCGCATGCCGCAGTTGGTGCGCATGCGCGTCAAGTCCGCCGACGGCACCGTGCTTCCCGAGATGGTGGCGAAGGTCATGCTGGGCGAGGAAGCGGGTTGCCTCGAGAACTCCTTCCAGCGCCTCTGCCGGCCGAGGCGCCCATGACGCATGCGGCGATGGGGTCGGCGGGAGGCTCCGAGCGGGGCGTGGCGCTGGTGCTCGTCCTATGGGTCTCGGTGCTGCTCACGGTGGTCGCCTCGAGCTTCATCGTCGAGCGGCGCACGGAAACCATCATCGTGAGGAACTCCGCATCCCTTGCGCGTGCCGAAGCCGCTGCCGATGCCGGCGTGCACCGCGGCATCTACGACATGTACCGCAGCGACAATTCCCCCGACCGCTGGAAGCGCGACGGCAGTATCCAGGAATGGAGCTTCGATTCGATCCCGGTGCGCGTGGAACTGCGCGACGAGTCTGCTAAAATCGATATCAATACCGCGTCGGACCCCCTGCTTCGCGGGCTCCTGCTGTCCTCGGGACTGAACGAGCAGGACGCCACCAAGCTCCACGATGCGATCCTCGACTGGCGCGATCCTGACTCCCTGAAGCGTCCCAACGGCGCGGAAGAGCCTGATTACCGCGACGCCGGTCTCCCCTACAAACCCGCCAACTCTGCCTTCCAGGCCATCGAGGAACTGCAGCTCGTGCTCGGCATGCGTCCCGACCTCTACCGCCGCCTCGCCCCTTCGATCACCGTGTTCTCGCGGCAGCCTGGCGTGAATCCGCAGATCGCGACCCGCGAGGTATTGCTCGCCATTCCCGGCCTCACGGCGGAGATCGTCGACCGCTATGTCGCCGACCGGGAAGAGGCGCGCCGCCAGGGCCTGCCGCTGCCGGCGCTTCCCCAGGCGGGCGGCGTGGCCTCCGGCAACAGCATGGTGGCCACCATCCGCTCCGAGGCGCGGCTGGACGACGGCACGCTCTTCGTGCGCGAGGCGGTGGCGCTGCTTCGCCCGGTGCCGCGCAAGGCGGTGACCTTCGTGTCGTGGCGCGAGTCCACCGCTGGGCCGGTGATCGACGTGCCCCCCAACCCGGAGGCGCCCCGCTGATGTCCTCCACGTTCGATTCACAGGGCGCCCGCCCGGCTGCGTGGCGCGGCAAGGTGGCGTCGTTCTGGCGCTGGTGGACGCGCGAGCTGGTCCACATGGTCCCGGAGCGTTTTGCGTCGCTCGGCGGCGCCACCCGCGTGCCGCAGGTCGCGGTCGAGAATGGCGAGGTGGTGCTGGTCGAACCCAAGGTGGCCGCATCGGTGACGGCGCGCGTGCCAGCGGCGGATGCGCAGCGTGCCCGCGCCATGGTGCGCACGATGCTCGAGGCTGCGGGCGAGACGCGCGGCCGCGCGCGGCTGGTGCTCGCGCATTCCGATGCCCTGCTGCGCCGCGCGACCATGCCCGCCGCCACCGAGGAGAACCTGGGGCAGGTCCTGGCTTTCGAGATGGATCGCCTCACGCCGTTCCGCGCCGACGAGGTCTACTACGACCATCGCGTCGTATCGCGCGATACGGCGGCGGGAACCATTGCCGTGGTGGTCGCCGTCGCCCGGCGCGATCTCGTTGACCGCCACGTTGACCTGCTGCGGTCGCTCGGCGTCACCGTCGAGGGCGTGACGGTGCGCGAGGATGTCCCGCAGCCCGGTGGCGGGTTGAACCTCATGCCGGCCGAGCTGCGCGGGGAGAGCGAGACGCCGCGCGCGCGGATGATGAAGCGCGTGCTGTTCGTCCTCGCCGCCGTCCTGCTGCTGGCGGTACTCGCGTATCCCGCGATCCGCAAGCGCGAGGCGATCATCTCGCTGCACCCGGTCGAGGCGCGCGCCCAGACCGAGGCACAGGCAACGGACAAGCTCGCGCAGGAGCTCGAGCGCCTGGTGGCGGAATACAACTTCCTCCTCGCCAAGAAGCACGGCACGCCACCGGTGCTCGCATACGTGGAGGAGATCTCGCGCCTGCTGCCCGACAACACCTGGGTGCAGCAGCTCGACCTGAAGCAGGCGGGCAAGACGCGCGAGCTGCAGATCCAGGGCGAGACCGCGTCGTCGTCGAAGCTGATCGAGATCCTCGAGCAGTCCACTCTGCTGCAAAACGCAACGACTCGCGGCACCGTGACGCGCGGCTCGCTGCCCGGAACGGAGCGCTTCTTCATCGCCGCCGAGGCGAAGCCCCGTGCGCAGCCCGAGGCGGTGTCCGTGGCGCAGCTTCCCTCGCCGATCGGCCCTCCGGCCGGCGCGCCGGTCAATCCGGGCGAACCGCTGCTGCCGACGGCACCTGCCCGCGGCACGGTGGGACCGGCCGCTCGCGGCGAGGCTCCTGCCGCGCCGCCGACCGCCCGGCCTCGGGGTGAAGCGCCCCGGGTCGTGGCGCCGTCCGGGGGCCGGGGCGATGCGCCGCGCGCGCCCGTGATCCCCGGGGTGCCGGTGCCGGCCCGGGTCGATCCCGTCGCGCCGCCCAGGGCCCCCGCCGATGCGAAAGAGAAATAGCCGGTGGCCCTCGCCTCGATGAATCCGCAGCAGAGCCGGCGCATGGCGATCCTGGTCCTGGTCGCGGCGATCGCCCTCATCGTCGCGCCGATCGCGGGGCTGGTGTGGTACGTGAACCACTACTACGACCTGAAGCTCACCGAGAAGCGCGACCGCATCGAGCGCTTCCAGCGCATCGCCTCGACGCGCGCCGCGGTGGCGCGCCAGCTGGACGCCATGCGAGCCAAGGAAACGCGCAAGTTCTTCCTGCGCACCGGCGCAACGGCGCTGTCGGCGGCGGAAGCCCAGGAGGCGGTGCGTTCCATCGTGGAGTCCGGCGGTGGCAAGCTGGTCACGATGCAGGCGCCGTCGTCGCGCGAGGAAGGGCGCCATCGCCAGATCACGGTGGTGGTGCAGCTCACCGCCAACGTCCAGTCGCTGCGCCGCATCCTGCACGCGCTGGAAAGCAACATGCCCTACCTCTTCGTGGACAATGTGACGATCCGCTCCCAAGTCACTGGGCAGCATC
>JBKJTM010000272.1:0-4318 GCA_046590805.1 Usitatibacter sp. | reverse complement strand
GCGAAGTGACCATTCCTTAATCCAGATCAAAGGCCGGGCGCATGGTGGGAACAGGATCGTGGGATGGACCGTGCCCCGATCCCGATGGCGAACCTGGCCGAGCTCCGCGCCCGCGCGGCGTGCAGCACCTGCACCTTGGCCCCGCTCTGCTACTCGCACGCGACCGCCAATGGCGCGCCGCCGCCGGTGACGGGCCGGCGCCGCCTCGAGCGCGGCGAGAAGCTCTACGCGGTCGGCTCGCCGCGCGACAACGTCTACGCGGTGCGCACCGGCTTCCTCAAGGTCGTGGTGCCCGACCCCGCCGGCTGCCACATCGTTCGTTTCCTGCTGCCCGGCGATGTGGCCGCCATCGACGCCTTTGCCGGTGGGACCCACGTGACCGAGGCGATCGCGCTTGAGGAGTGCGAGATCTGCGTGATGCCGGTCGACCGCGTCGACCTGCTCGCGCAATGCACCGGCGCGCTCGTCCGGCTGGACCTTTCGCTCCTCGCGGCCGGGCTCGCCGAGGCCGACTGCCATGGCGCGGCGATCGCGCGGCTCACCGCCAGCCAGCGCGTCGCACGCTTCCTCCTCGACCTCTCGCGCCGCTGGTCCGAGCGCGGGTTCTCCGGAACCCACTTCCGGCTGCCGATGGGCCGCCGCGAGATCGGCGAGCACCTCGGACTCACGATGGAAACGGTGAGCCGCGTGCTGTCGGAATTCCGCGCGCGCGGGCTGGTGGAGCTGCCGCGCAACGAGGTCGAGATCCGCGCGCCGGACCGGCTGCGCGCCGAGGCCCTCGCGGCCTGAAGCGCGCGAGGAGCAGGTCCGGGGTCAGTCTGCCCCGGCGACTCGCGCGGCGGCGCCGGCCGGCAGGCGGTGCGCGATGCCCTTGTGGCAATCGATGCAGGTCTTCTCCTTGCGCGCGAGCGCGGTGGAGTGCTGCGCCTGCGCGCGCTGGCTCTGGCGGGTGAAGTCCATCGAGTCGAAGTTGTGGCAGTTGCGGCACTCGAGCGAATCGTTCGCCTTGAGGCGCGCCCACTCGTGCCTGGCGAGCTCGAGGCGCTTCGCCTCGAACTTCTCCTTCGTATTGATGGTGCCGAAGATCTTTCCCCACACCTCCTTGGAGGCCTGCATCTTGCGCGCGAGCTTGCTGGTCCAGCCGTGCGGCACGTGGCAGTCGGGGCAGGTGGCGCGCACGCCCGAGCGGTTGCTGTAGTGGATGGTGGGCTTCAGCTCCTGGAACACGTTGTTCTGCATCTCGTGGCAGCCGATGCAGAACGGCTCCTGGTTGGTGATCTCCATCGCGGTGTTGAAGCCGCCCCAGAAGACGATGCCGGCGATGAAGCCGCCCACGGTAAGGAAGCCCAGGCTGTAGAAGGTGCTCGGGCGCGACACCACGGACCACCAATGCCGCAGCCACGCGGCCCCGCGGCGGATCATTTCACCGCTCCCTTCAGGGGCGCGTCGGGCTGCACGTTGTAGAAGTCCTGGAACGTGTTCTTCACCGGCAGGCGGGCGTCCGTCTGGGGCACGTGGCACTGGGTGCAGAAGTAGCGCCTTGGCGAGATCTCCTGGCGCATCTGCCCGTCGCGGTCGATGAAGTGGGTGATGCTCACCATCGGCGCCTGGCTCTCGCCGGTGCGGTCGCGGCCGTGGCAGCTCATGCACTTGTTGAAGCGCGCATCCACCTGGTAGTTGTCGACCTGGTGGGGGATCACCGGCGGTTGCGCCGGGTAGCTGCGCGCGCGGCGCTGGTCGTCGTTGATCGACTTGGGCATCGGTGGCGGACGCGCCTCATCGGCGAGCGGCGTGGGTCCCCGCAGCCCGTTCACGAGGCCGGGGCCCGGCTGGGCCGGCGCTGCCCCGGCGGCGAGCATCAGCGCGATCGCGGCGAGTGCGCGCTTCATGCCGCGCTCCCCGCGCCGCCTACTGGCACGATCTTCACCGCGCACTTCTTGAAGTCGGTCTGCTTCGAGATCGGGTCGGTCGCGTCGAGCGTCACCTTGTTGATGAGCTGCGAGGCGTCGAACCACGGCACGTACACGAGACCCCTGGGGGGCTTCACGCGGCCGCGGATCTCGATGCGGCTGCGGCACTCGCCGCGCCGCGAGACCACTCTCACTTCGCTTCCGCGGCGCAGCTTGAGCGCGGCGGCGTCTTCCGGGTGCATGAACACCACCGCGTTCGGGAACGCGCGATAGAGCTCGGGCACGCGCGCGGTCATCGAGCCCGAATGCCAGTGCTCCAGCACCCGCCCGGTGCACAGCCAGAAGGGGAATTCCTTGTCGGGCTCCTCCGCGGCCGGCTCGTAGGGCGCGGCGATGATGTTGGCGCGGTGGTCGGCGTTGCCGTAGAAGTCGAAGTCGCTGCCGGCCTTCACGTACGGGTCGGAGCCCTCCTTGAAGCGCCAGCGGGTCTCCTTGCCGTTGACCACCGGCCAGCGCAGGCCGCGGTTCTTGTGGTACTCGTCGAAGGAGTCGAGGTCGTGGGCTTTGCCGCGGCCGAATGCGGCGTACTCCTCGAAAAGCCCCTTCTGCAGGTAGAAGCCGAAAGCCTTGGCCTCGTGGTTCTCGTAGCCGGCCTCGACCTGGCTCGCGGGGAACTTGTCCACCTGCCCGTTCCTGAACAGCACGTCGTAGAGCGTCTTGCCCTTGTACTCGGGTTTCTTCGCCAGCAGCTCCGGCGTCCACACCTCTTCCATCCTGAAGCGCTTCGAGAACTCGACCAGCTGCCACAGATCCGAGCGCGACTCGCCGGGCGCGGTCACCAGCTGGTGCCAGAAGTGCGTGCGCCGCTCGGCATTGCCGTAGGCGCCCTCCTTCTCGACCCACATCGCCGTCGGCAGCACCAGGTCCGCCGCCTGCGCGGTCACCGTGGGATAGGCATCCGAGACCACGATGAAGTTCTCGGGGTTGCGGTAGCCGGGCAGGCCCTCCTGCATCATGTTGGGGCCGGCCTGCATGTTGTTGTTCACCTGCACCCAGTAAAAGTTGAGCTTGCCGTCCTTGAGCATGCGGTTCTGCAGCACCGCGTGGTAGCCGGGGACCGGGTTGATGGTGCCGGCGGGGAGCTTCCAGATCTCCTCCGCCATCGCGCGATGCTTGGGGTTGGTGACCACCATGTCGGCCGGCAAGCGGTGCGAGAAGGTGCCCACCTCGCGCGCGGTGCCGCAGGCCGAGGGTTGCCCGGTGAGCGAGAACGGCGAGTTGCCCGGGGTCGAGATCTTGCCGGTGAGCAGGTGGATGTTGTAGACCAGGTTGTTCGCCCACACGCCGCGCGTGTGCTGGTTGAAGCCCATGGTCCAGAAGGACATCACCTTCACCTTCGGATCGGCATAGAGCTCGGCGAGCGCCCGCAGCTTGTCCACCGGCACGCCGGAGAGCTTCGACACGTACTCGGCGGTGTACGGCTTCACCTGCGCCTTGTATTCCTCGTAGGTCATCGGCGCCATGTCGCCGGCGGTGGCGACGCCCTTCGCCTTCTTCTCCAGCGGATGGTCGGGACGCAGGCCGTAGCCGATGTCGACCGTCGCGCGCTTGAAGGTGCAGTGCTTGGAGACGAAGTCCTGGTTCACCCGGTTGGTGGAGATGATGTAGTTGGCGATGTAGTTGAGCATCGCCAGGTCGGTCTGCGGCTTGAAGATGATCGGCACGTCGGCGAGATCGAAGCAGCGGTGCTCGAAGACCGACAGCACCGCGACCTTCACGTGCGGATTGGAGAGCTTGCGGTCGGTCACCCGGGTCCACAGGATCGGGTGCATCTCCGCCATGTTCGAGCCCCACAGCACGAAGGCGTCGGCGGCCTCGATATCGTCGTAGCAGCCCAACGGCTCGTCGATGCCGAAGGCGCGCATGAAGCCCACCGCCGCGGAGGCCATGCAGTGGCGCGCGTTCGGGTCGATATTGTTGGAGCGGAAGCCCGCCTTCATGAGCTTCAGGGCGGCGTAGCCCTCCCAGATGGTCCACTGGCCGGAGCCGAACATGCCCACCGCCGACGGGCCTTTCGCCTTGAGTGCCGCCTTGGCCTTCAGCGCCATGATGTCGAACGCCTGGTCCCAGGTGACCGGCGCGAATTCACCCGACTTGTCGAACTTGCCGTCCTTCATGCGCAGCATCGGGTGCTTCAGCCGGTCCTCGCCGTACATGATCTTGGAGAGGAAGTAGCCCTTGACGCAATTGAGGCCCTTGTTTACTTCGGCCAGCGGATCCCCCAGCGTCGCGACCACACGATTGGCCTTCACGGCAACGGTCACGCCGCAGCCGGTGCCGCAGAAGCGGCAGGCGGCCTTGTCCCATTTCAGTTCGTTGGCGCTGCGCTCGGTGACGAGATTGGCGGC
>JBKJTM010000254.1:0-2819 GCA_046590805.1 Usitatibacter sp. | reverse complement strand
CTCAAGAATCCGCCCAACACCTCCAGCGGCTGCCCCGGGGGCTTGCCATCGGCGAACGGCACGAACACCACGTTGTAGCCGCTGCGCGGCCGCCGGTTCCAGGAACCGTGCTGCCCGACGAACGCGCCGCTTGCGAATTGCGACGGCAGCCTGGCCCCGTCCGCGAAAGCGAGCCCCAGCGGCGCCACGTGGTTGCCGAGCGCATAGTCGGGCTTGATCGCCTTCGCCACCAGGTCAGGGCGCGGCGGCTGCACCCGCACATCGACGTGCGCTCCGAAGTAGCTGTACGGCCAGCCATAGAAGCCGCCGTCGCGAACCGAGGTGAGGTAGTCGGGCACCAGGTCGCTGCCGAGCTCGTCGCGCTCGTTCACCACCGTCCACAACATGCCGCTCTTCGGCTCCCAGCCCATGCCGTTGGGGTTGCGCAGCCCGGTCGCGAAGAGGCGCTTCTGCCCGGTCTTCAGGTCCACTTCCCAGATCGCGGCGCGGCCCTCCTCCTCGTGCATGCCGTTCTCAGCCACGTTGCTGTTCGAGCCCACGGTCGCATAGAGCCTGGCGCCATCGCGGCTCGCGATGAGGCTCTTGGTCCAGTGATGGTTGCGCGCCCCTCCGGGAAGATCGGTCAGCTTCGTGCCGGGCGCGTCGATGCGCGTCGCACCGGTGGTGTACGGAAAGCGCACGATCGCATCGGTGTTCGCGACGTAGAAGTCGTTGCCCACGAGCGCCATGCCGAAGGGGGAGTTGAGGTTCTCGAGGAAGACGGTGCGGGTCTCGGCGACGCCATCGCCGTCCTTGTCGCGCAGCAGGGTGATGCGGTTGGCGCTCGGCACCGCGGCGCCCGCCCTCTTCATCACCATGCCCATCACCCTGGCCCTGATGCTTTTGCCCTCTTCCGGCCTAGGCGGCGCGTTACTCTCCGCGACCAGGACATCGCCATTGGGCAGCACGTGCACCCAGCGCGGATGACTGAGCCCGCTGGCGAAGCGCGCGACCACCAAACCCGCGGCCACCGAAGGCTTCGCGCCCTCGGGCCATCCCTGGGCTTCGGCGATGTGGACGGTGGGAATCAGCTCCTTCTGCGCCGGCGGCAACTGCGGATCGGGCCCAACGCCGGCGGAGAACGGCAGTTGCGCCGTGCTGCAGGCGGCAATCAGGATCGCGAGCGAGAAAAGCGCGGTGAGTGAAGCCTTGGCGGAACGGGCCATCGTTCACTCCTTGTGGATTGGCGAATGCCTTGCGTGAGACTTGCGCACGAGGCAGGGCGTTCGGCGACCGTCAGAAGAAATACCGGCCAGGCGTGCGGAACAAAGGGAAAAGGGGGACGAAGCCCCCTTTCCCCTGGAATCCCGTCTACGCGGGAGTGACGTCCCCTACTGGCAGGCCTCGCACTCGGGATTGTCGATGGAGCAGAACTTCGCGTCCTCCGCCGCACCATCGCCCGCCGCGATCTTGGTGGAGATGCCGCCCGCGGTGACGGCGTTCAGCTCGCCGCCCGTGCCGGTGGACTTCTCCGCGGCAGTGGCCGCAAGCGTGCGCAGGTAGTACGTTGTCTTGAGACCGCGCAGCCACGCGAGCTTGTAGGTGTCGTCCAGCTTCTTGCCCGACGCGCCCGCCATGTAGATGTTGAGGGACTGCGCCTGGTCGATCCACTTCTGCCGGCGCGCGCCCGCCTCCACCAGCCACTTGGGCTCGACCTCGAATGCGGTCGCGTAGAGGCTGCGGACCTCCTGCGGCACGCGGTCGATCTTGCCGATCGAGCCGTCGAAGTGCTTCAAGTCGTTGACCATCACCGGATCCCAGAGGCCCATCTTCTTCAGGTCGCGCACCAGCGCCTCGTTCACCACCGTGAACTCGCCCGACAGGTTCGATTTCACGAACAGATTCTGGTAGCTGGGCTCGATCGAGGCCGAGACGCCGATGATGTTGGAGATGGTCGCGGTCGGAGCGATGGCGACGCAATTGGAGTTGCGCATGCCATGCTCCTTGATGCGGGCACGCAGCGACTTCCAGTCCATCGATTCCGACATGTCGACCTCGACATAGCCGCCGCGCTCGTCGAGCAGGAGCTTCAACGAATCCTGCGGCAGGATGCCCTTGTCCCAGAGCGAGCCCGGGAAGGAGGAGTAGCGGCCGCGCTCGGCGGCCAACTCGGTGGAGGCCCAGTACGCGTAGTAGCAGACGGCTTCCATCGAGGTGTCGGCGAACTCCACCGCGGCATCGCTCGCGTACGGGATGCGCAGCGCCTGAAGCGTGTCCTGGAAGCCCATGATGCCCAGGCCCACGGGACGATGGCGCTTGTTGGAGTCGTGCGCCTTCCTCACCGCGTAGTAGTTGATGTCGATCACGTTGTCGAGCATGCGCATCGCGGTGGCGATGGTCTTCTTCAGCTTCACGTGGTCCAGCTTGCCGTTCACCAGGTGCGCCGGCAGGTTGACCGAGCCCAGGTTGCAGACCGCGATCTCTTCGCTGTTTGTATTCAAGGTAATTTCGGTGCACAAATTGGACGAGTGCACTACGCCGACGTGGCTCTGCGGGCTCCTGATGTTGGCCGCGTCCTTGAAGGTGATCCAGGGATGGCCGGTCTCGAAGAGCATCGACAGCATGCGGCGCCAGAGGCTCTGCGCCGGCACTTTCTTGTGGAGCTTCAGCTCCCCGCGCGCGGCCTTCTTCTCGTAGATGGTGTACGCCTCTTCGAACGCCTTGCCGAACTTGTCGTGCAGGTCCGGCACGTCCGAGGGCGAGAAGAGCGTCCAGTCGCCGCCTTCCATCACACGCTTCATGAAGAGGTCGGGGATCCAGTTGGCGGTGTTCATGTCGTG
>JBKJTM010000549.1:0-3791 GCA_046590805.1 Usitatibacter sp. | reverse complement strand
GCCGGCACCGGCTCCGACATGTACTCGGCCATCACCGGCGCCATCGGCGCGCTGAAGGGCCCGAAGCACGGCGGCGCCAACGAGTTCGCGTTCGACACCATCGGCCGCTATGACAGCCCGGACGACGCGGAGCGCGACATCGTGAAGCGCGTGGGCGAAAAGCAGGTGATCATCGGTTTCGGCCACCCCGTCTATACCGTCGCCGACCCGCGCAACCAGGTGATCAAGGAAGTCGCCCGGCGGCTCTCCGACGACGCGAAGAACATGAAGCTGTTCGACATCTCGGCGCGCGTGGAAGAGGTGATGTGGCGCGAGAAGAAGATGTTCCCGAACCTCGACTGGTACAGCGCGACGTCGTATCACATGATGGGCGTGCCGACGGCGATGTTCACGCCGCTCTTCGTGATCTCGCGCACCTCCGGCTGGAGCGCCCACGTGATCGAGCAGCGCATCGACGGCAAGATCATCCGCCCGTCGGCCAACTACAACGGGCCCGAGAACCTCGAGTTCGTTCCGCTGGGTAAACGTCCTTGACCTGCCTTTATCGGCGTTTATCGGCGTTCATCGGCGGATCCGCCTTGTTGCTTGCCAGCACCCCCATCGACGCGCAGCAGCTGTACAAGTGCGCGCTCGCCAACGGTCGCGTGCAGTACCAGCAGGAGCCCTGCGCGGGCGCGGCGAAGCAGTCGACGGTGAGGCCGCCGGACCCGATCGCGCCGAAGTCCGATGCCGAGCTCAAGTCCGCGAGCGACAAGTCCGCCCAGGCCGCGGAGCTGCAGATGAGCCAGGTGATCGTGGTCCTCGCGGGCGCGTCGGTATGCGCGAGCGACGCCTGGGATGCCAGGTACGGCCAGGCCCTGCAGGCCTGGAAGAGCCGCAACGGCGCGCAGGTCGTAAAATTCGACGCCGATCCCGACGCGCGCGCCAAGGCGATCGCATTCGTCGAGTCCGAGCGCGCGCGCTTCGCCACCAACAAGGCCGGCCTCGCGGACACCTGCGAGGCGCTCGGCGCCCGCCTCGGCGCGCCGTCGCCGGCCGCCGCCCCCAGGAAATAATCCCGCAACCACTACAAAGAAACCCACGCGTCATGTCCGCACACATCTCCAACGTCCGCCCCGATCCCGACCGGGTGCTGGTCGACATCGTCGACTACGTGACCAAGTACAAGGTCTCGTCCCGCGAAGCCTACGAAACCGCCCGCTATTGCCTGATCGACACGCTCGGCTGCGGCTTCGAAGCGCTCGAGTATCCGGCCTGCACCAAGCTCCTGGGGCCCGTCGTCGCCGGGACGATGGTGCCGAACGGCGCGCGCGTGCCCGGCACCAACCACCAGCTGGATCCGATCCAGGCGGCGTTCAACATCGGCACCATGATCCGCTGGCTCGATTTCAACGACACCTGGCTCGCGGCCGAATGGGGCCACCCCTCGGACAACCTCGGCGGCATCCTCGCAACCGCCGACTGGATCTCGCGCAACAACGTGGCCGCCGGACGCGCGCCGCTCGCGGTGCGCGACGTGCTGACCGCGATGATCAAGGCGCACGAGATCCAGGGCGTGCTGGCGCTCGAGAACAGCTTCAACAAGGTGGGCCTCGACCACGTGGTGCTGGTGAAGGTCGCCTCCACCGCCGTGGTCGCGCAGATGCTCGGCCTCACCCGCGACGAGATCATCAACGCGGTTTCCCTCGCGTGGGTCGATGGCCAGTCGCTGCGCACCTACCGCCATTCGCCCAACACCGGCTCGCGCAAGAGCTGGGCGGCCGGCGACGCCACGTCCCGCGCGGTGCGCCTGGCGCTGATCGCGAAGACCGGCGAGATGGGCTACCCGTCGGTGCTCACCGCCAAGACCTGGGGCTTCTACGACGTGCTCTTCAAGGGCAACGAGTTCAAGTTCCAGCGCCCCTACGGCTCCTACGTGATGGAGCAGATCCTCTTCAAGATCTCGTTCCCGGCGGAATTCCACTCGCAGACCGCGGTGGAAGCGGCGATGACGATCCATGCGGAGCTCGCTCGCCTCGGCAAGGGGCCCGAGGACATCAAGAAGATCACCATCCGCACCCACGAGGCGTGCATCCGCATCATCGACAAGCAGGGGCCGCTCAACAATCCCGCCGACCGCGACCACTGCATCCAGTACATGGTGGCGGTGCCGATCCTCTTCGGCCGCCTCACCGCCTCCGACTACGAGGACGAGGTGGCGATGGACAAGCGCATCGACGCCCTGCGCGACAGGATCGTGTGCGTCGAGGACAAGCAGTTCACTAGGGATTACCACGACCCCGCCAAGCGCTCGATCGCCAACGCGCTCACCGTAGAATTCACGGATGGCAAGAAGCTGAAGGAGATCGTGGTCGAGTACCCGATCGGCCACAGGCGCCGGCGCAAGGAAGGCATGCCGGTGCTGGTGGAGAAGTTCAAGACCAACCTCGCGCGCCAGTTCGCCGAGAAGCAGCGCGCCGCCATCCTGGAGCTCGCTCTCGACCAGAAGCGCCTCGAGGCCACGCCGGTCCACGAATTCGTGGACCTTATGGTAAAGACCTGAAGGAGAACGCCATGCGCATCGCAGCCATCCTCGCCGCACTCGCCCTGTCCGGGTGCGCGACCACCTACCAGCTCTCCTTGATGCCGAGGGACAGCGGCAAAATGTATTCCGGCACCGCGCAGGAAAGCGCCAACGGCGAGGGCCGCATCTCGATCGAGATCGAGGGCAAGACCTACGCCGGCACCTGGGTGCAGACGGCGCCCGATCGCACCTACGGCTATGTCACTGGCGGGATCGGGTTCGGGCGCCGGCTCGGCGGCCTGGGCATCGTCTCGATGGACAATCCCGGCGGCGGCGAGGCGAAGGCGCTGCTCTCCGCGGCCGATGGCTCGGGCCTGCGCTGCGACTTGAAGAGCGGCCGCGGCGGCGGCGGCGGCGTCTGCAAGGACGACCGCGGCAAGGAATACGATGTGCAGCTGCGCGCCCTGGCGCCTCGCGGCTGACCCCCACTCAATGAACGCCAACCACGAAGACCGCCACCATGCCGCATAACGCCTTCAACACGCTCAAGTCCTTCCAACCCGCCGCCGGCAAGACCGGCCAGTACTATTCGCTCCCGGCGCTCGCGGAGACCTTCCCGGGCGTGAAGCGCCTCCCGATCTCGATCCGGGTCGTGCTCGAGAGCGTGCTTCGCAACGTCGACGGCAAGAAGGTCACCGAGGAGCACGTGCGGCAGCTTGCCAGCTGGCAGGCCAAGGGCCCGCGCACCGACGAGATCCCCTTCGTCCTCGCGCGCATCGTGCTGCAGGACTTCACCGGCATCCCGTTGCTCGCCGACGTGGCCGCGATGCGCAGCGTCGCGCAGCGCATGGGCCGCAATCCCAAGTCGATCGAGCCGCTCGTGCCGGTGGACCTGGTCGTCGATCACTCGGTGCAGATCGACCACTACGGGGCGCCGAACGTGCTCGACCTCAACATGAAGCTCGAGTTCTCGCGCAACCGCGAGCGCTACCAGTTCATGAAGTGGGGCATGCAGGCGTTCGACACCTTCAAGGTCGTGCCCCCGGGCATCGGCATCGTGCACCAGGTGAACCTCGAGTACCTCGCGCGCGGCGTGTTCAACAAGAACGGCATGTACTACCCCGATACTCTCGTCGGCACCGACAGCCATACCACCATGATCAACGGCGTGGGCGTCGTGGGCTGGGGCGTGGGCGGCATCGAGGCCGAGGCCGGCATGCTCGGCCAGCCGGTGTATTTCCTCACGCCCGACGTCGTGGGCGTGAACCTCACCGGAAAGCTGCGCGAA
>JBKJTM010000397.1:0-6847 GCA_046590805.1 Usitatibacter sp. | reverse complement strand
GCAATAAATACATCGCGCAGCTTCCGACCACGTCGTACCAGAAGTTATGCACGTGCCCGGCGAAGAGACCTTCCGGGCACGTGCATAACTTCTGGTACGACGTGGTCGGAAGCTGCGCGATGTATTTATTGCCTGCAACGTCTTTCATGCGGCACGACTACTGTGAGTTGTTTCGGATTGCTCCTGAGCAGGAATTCGGAAGAAACGACACCGGCAAGTTCGGGTTCTTCCTCATTGACGTGCACGAGCGAGGCCATGTCGCTCACTTTGTCCGAACTGATGGCGCGACTCTTGACGAGGGCGGGAGGCCTCCGCCTCGTATGCCCCGCTTGCCTCCGGTACACACCCGCACGAATGCGCTGGCGACAGTTGGAGTCGACCTGCGCCACCCCTGGGCGGAGCTGGTCGAGATAGCCGCAACGGGTGGTGTCCAGGAATTTGAAAGGAAGATCGCGCGCAACGACTATCCGGCACTCGCGTTATGGGAGATGGGGGTTCGGAAGCTCAGGGTTCCAGTGCAGGATCTGATGAATGCTCGCGTGCGGCAACGAATGCATGTCCTTCGCGCAGCGGGCCATGAGTTCCTCGTCTACTGCTACGACATTCCCACGGCCGACGTGCAAAGCATGCTCGTGGAGTCGCGCGGGCTCGTCACGGCCGTCGAAGTTGTGCTGCCGTGGTCACGAGCCCGTGCCGCATTGCCGATCCTCGCTGATTTGCGCTCTCGCTCGGGCGTCGAGGTCTATCTTTCAAAGCTCAGAACACGTGAGGACGCAAAGTTCGACGGTTCCAAGTTCAGTCATTTCATAAATCATGGCTTCGTGGTCCCGGAGCTGGGTCAGGTCCGTGAGCTGGCCGCCCACGCAGCAGCGCTGTCTGCGATCGATGGATTCGTCTTCCGCGTGTCGAGAAATGACTCTCCATTCGAAACGTTTCACCAGCTTTCCAGCATTGGCCGGGAACTCGGGACGCGACCAATGGCGCATGTCCGGCTGGCCGGAGAGAGTCCGGCCGATGCGATGAACAACGACATGGACAACGCTTGCAGAGTCGCGGAAGTGGTGTTCGCCTCGTTTCTTTTTCCGCATGTTTCGCCCTATGTGGACACGTTCATGGATGTTGATCGTGGGTACTTCCCCCGAACAGGATTTATTGATCGGCGTTGTAATCCGAGGCTTGCAAGTCGCGTGTATTCCCACCTCCATGCAGCGCTGGGTTGCTTGGGTACGGGTCCAGCTGTTCCAGTCGCAACGTCCACCGACAAAGGTACTGTGTGGAGTGCCCGGATCAATGCGCGGTCAGTCGTCCTGTTGCTTCCCGACCCGGCCAACCGTCCGGTTCGCATATGCGCCGCGCAACTGCTATCGGAAGAATCCTCCGCACAGGTGATTGATTTGAGCGAGGGGACTTTTTCAGCGACCGACCTCGTGCCGTCCCCAGACGGTCCGGAGTACCGCCAAATCAAGGACCGGACGCATATGAGTTCGCCATGCCTGCTCGTTCTCGCTTCCTAATCCTCATAGCTGTCGCAAAAGGAAAATGCATGACACCACGAGCCTTCGCACTCCGCGGTCTTCTTGCGGGCATTGTCGCCATCTCGCTGTCCGCATTCGCGGCCTACCCCGAGAAGCAGGTCACGCTGCTGGTCGGGTATCCCCCCGGCGGCGCCACGGACATCATTGCGCGGACCCTGGGGGCGAATTTGAGCTCGAAGTGGGGACAAACGGTCGTGGTCGAGAACAAGCCCGGGGCCAGTGGCATGCTGGCTGCGGAGCAGGTGGTGCGCGCAACGCCTGACGGTTATACGTTGCTGCTGGGCTATACACCCGAAGTGTCATTGAACAAGCTCGTTTTCAAGAAGATGCGATACGACCCGATTAGCGACCTTACGCCGGTTGCATTGGCTGCCGAAGCGCCTTTGGTCCTGGTCGCCGGCCCCAAGCTCGCTATTGGCAAAATGCAGGAGCTGCTGGCTCTTAGGAACTCGCCACAGCCGCTCACGTTCGGCTCACCGGGTACCGGCGGCCAGCAACATCTGGCCGGCGAATTGCTGGCCCGCTCGACCGGGCTTGCATTGACGCACGTGCCTTATCGCGGAACCGCACTTGCCATCAATGATCTGCTCGGCGGCCACATTGATTTGTTCTTCGGCACGACCCCACCGCTGCTGCCGCATATTCGCGCTGGCAAGTTGCGTCCGCTCGCAATCGCGGGAAGCGTGCGCGAGAAGCTGCTACCCGAAGTACCCACGGTCGTCGAGCTTGGCCTTCCACGACTGCAGCTGACGAACTGGTTCGGCGTCTTTGCTCCGAACTCGATGCCGGATTCCATCCTCGACAAGCTCGCTGCCGATGTGATGCAGGCGTTGGCCGACCCGAAGGTAGTCAAAGCGCTCGAAGATCAGGGGCTCTCAGTGACGCCGCTGCGGGGCACCGCATTTCGAAATTTCATCGACACCGAGATGAACAAGTATCAGGCCATCGTGAACGAGACGGGTGTGTCGGCTGAATAAGTAATCGAATTACATGAGAATAGGGGTTGACCTGGGTGGCACGAAGATCGAGCTCGCGGCGCTCGACGAATCCGGCGCGGTCTGCATGCGGCGCCGCATCGCCACTCCCATCGGCCACTACCCCGCCACGATCGAGGCCATCACCACTCTCGTCGAGGGCGCCGACGCCGAGCTCGGCGCGCGCGCGAGCGTAGGCATCGCGATGCCCGGGGCGATCTCGCTCGCCACCGGCCGCGTGAAGAATGCGAACTCCACCTGCCTCAATGGCCAGCCGCTGCGGGAAGATCTGGAGCGCCGCCTCGGTCGCGAGGTGCGTCTCGCCAACGACGCCAACTGCTTCGCGCTCTCGGAAGCGGTGGATGGCGCGGCGCAAGGCGCCGAGATCGTCTTCGGCGTGATCCTCGGCACCGGCGTGGGAGGCGGCATCGTGGTGGACCGGCGCGTCGTCACCGGGGCCAACGCGATCGCGGGCGAGTGGGGCCACAACCCGCTACCGCTTCCCCAGGCTGCCGACCTGCCGCTGCCCGCCTGCTATTGCGGGCGGGCCGGGTGCATAGAGACCTATCTGTCCGGGCCGGGGGTCGCCGCCGATCACGCGAAGGTGACCGGGGAGGGCATCGACGCGGCGCAGATCGTCGCGCGGGCGACGCGAGGCGATGCCGTGTGCGCCGCGACGCTCGATCGCTACGAGGCGCGCCTCGCGCGCGCGCTCGCCGGGGTGATCAACGTGCTCGACCCCGACGTGATCGTTCTCGGCGGTGGCCTGTCCAATGTCTCCCGCTTGTACGCGAACGTGCCGCGGCTCTGGGGGGCGCAGGTGTTCTCGGACGAGGTGCGCACGCGCCTCCTCCCGCCGATGCACGGCGATTCCAGCGGCGTCAGGGGTGCCGCATGGCTCTGGACCCCGTAGCATGCAAGGCTTGCGCCGTACGCGCGACACACGCACATCAACAGGAGAAAACCCATGAGGAAATTGCTGCAGCTCGCGCTGGCGCTCTTCGCCACTCAGGCGATCGCCGCTACCCCGGTGACGGTGCCGCCCGGCCACGCGGTGGCCACGTTCGCCGGCGGCTGTTTCTGGTGCATGGAGCCGCCCTACGACAAGCTGCCGGGCGTGACCGCCACGATCTCCGGCTACATGGGCGGGCGCACCGTCAATCCCACCTACGAGCAGGTGTCTTCGGGCTCCACCGGGCACACCGAGGTGGTTCAGGTCGTCTACGACCCGAAGAAGGTGAGCTACGACAAGCTGCTCGAGGTGTTCTGGGTGAACGTCGATCCGACGGTGAAGGACCGGCAGTTCTGCGACAGCGGCAGCCAGTACCGCACGTCGATCTTCTTCCACGACGATGCCCAGCGAAAAGCCGCGGAGGCCTCGCTCGCCGCGCTGGCGAAGTCGAAGCCGTTCAAGGAGCCGATCGTGACGCCGATCGTGATGGCGAGCGCCTTCACGCCGGCCGAGGACTACCACCAGGACTATTACACCAAGAATCCGGTGCGCTACAACTTCTACCGCAACGGCTGCGGGCGCGACGCGCGCCTGAAGCAACTGTGGGGCGAAAAAGCGGGAAAATAGGCGGTCCCTTCCCGGAGCCGCCGCCATGAATGCCGCCGATCTCCCGCGCCTCGGCCTCGCCGAGTCGATCGAGCGCCTCGACTCGATGCCCGAATTCCTCGATGCCGCATTGGAGGAGGCGGGCGACGAGCGCCTCACGGCGCGTCCCGCCGCGGACGAGTTCTGCCTCGTCGAGCACGCGTGCCACCTGCGCGACCTGGAGCGCGAGGGCTATCTCGCGCGCCTGCGGCGCATGCTCACCGAGCGATCTCCGGCGCTGCAGGGGTTCGACGGCGCCACCGTCGCGCGCGAGCGCGACTACATGCAGCAGGACGCGAGGCTCGCCTCTCAGGAGTTCGCCGCGGCGCGCCGCGAGCTGATGGGCCTGATGGCGCCGCTCACCGAAGCGGACCTCGGCCGCGAGGGCACTTTCATGGGCAAGCCCGTGTGCCTCGGCGACGTCATCGCGATGATGGTCGAGCACGACCGCAGCCACCGCGACGAGATCGAGCGCCTGGTCGAATCGCTGCAGGACTGAATCCGATGGAGATGAAGAAGCTCAACGCCACGGGCCTGCGGGCCGCGGGCTACGACGAGCGCAACCGCAAGCTCGTGATCGAGACCACCAGCGGCACCTTCGAGTACGCCAACGTGTCGCCCGAGATCTACCGCCGCCTGATGGCGTCGCCTTCGCCCGCCAGCTTCTACAAGGACGCGATCGAGGAAGAGTTCACGCCGCGGCGGATCAAGTGACGACGCGGTAGAGGATCGATAGCGCCGTCATCCCCGTGTCGGCGGGGATCCAATCATTGCTGGTCGCACCGTACGATGTTCGCGAAGGGCGGCGTCTTGTCGCGCGGACGCTGTCGCAGATCGGCATCTGCTTGCACTGGGCCTCGCCGTTGCACAGCCACTCCCAGGTGCAGTCGGCAGCCGCGTGCATCGTCGCAGCCGACGCCGCGACGGCCACCATGATCGAGTACCACCTCACCCAGCTCCTCGGGTCCATGCCCGGATTTTGCGCCCTCGCGACGGCGGCGGGCATGGGCGCGGTATCCGGCGCGTTACCGTTTGTCACTCTACCAATCCAGGCGCGGACGGCAACGTCGAGAGCCTCACGCGGCACCTGGGCGGCCGCCAGGTCCCGGGCAAGCGGCTCAAGTGATCGCATGCGCCGAGCGCATGCACGCGATGCGCGCATTTCGTTTGGCGTAGGGCCGCGCTACAGGCAACATCGCGTGATGAAATCGACCCGAATTATCCTCGTATGCGGCGCGCTCATCCTCATGCTGGCGATGGGGGTGCGCCAGACGATGGGCCTCTTCATGCCGCAGATGACGGTCGCGAACGGCTGGAGCCGCGACGAGTTCGCGCTCGCCATCGCCACGCAGAACATCCTCTGGGGGATCTTCGTGCCGTTCGCAGGCGCCATCGCAGACCGCTACGGTGCGGGCCGCGTGATCGCGTTCAGCGGCGTCTCCTACGTGCTCGGGCTCGCGCTGATGGCGTTCTCCACCACCCCGATGCACCTCGAGCTCTCCGCGGGCCTCCTCATCGGCTTCGCGCTCTCCGGCACCACGTTCGGCGTCATCATGGGCGTGGTGCAGAAGGTGGTGCCGCCCGCGAAACGCAGCGTCGCGCTCGGCATCGTCGGCGCCGGCGGCTCCTTCGGCCAGTTCGCGATGGTGCCCTACGGCGGCACGCTGATCGCGGGGCTCGGCTGGTACACCGCGCTCTTCATTCTCGCCGCCACGGCGGCGCTCATCATTCCGCTCGCCGCGGGACTTTCCGGAAGGATGCTCGCGGCCCACGACCACCCGCAGACCGCTCGCCAGGCGCTCGGCGAGGCGGTTCGCATGCCGACCTTCCACCTGCTCTTCTGGAGCTACTTCGTCTGCGGCGTGCACACCGCCTTCATGGCGCTGCACCTGCCGAGCTACGTGCAGGACTCCGGCCAGCCGCTGGTGGTCGGCATGACGGCGCTCGCCCTCATCGGCTTCGGCAACATCTTCGGATCGTACGCCGCGGGATGGCTCGGCGGCCGCCGCAGCAAGAAATGGCTGCTCACCTGGATCTACGGGTTGCGCTCGGTGCTGATTCTCGCCCTGCTGCTGCTGCCGAAGACGCCCCTCGTCCTCTACGCGTTCGGATTCTGCATGGGGTTGCTGTGGCTATCGACGGTGCCGCTCACCAACGGGCTCGTCGGCCAGATCTTCGGCCTGCGCCATGTCTCGATGCTCTCGGGTACGGTGTTCCTCGGCCACCAACTCGGCAGCTTCTGCGGCGCGTGGCTGGGCGGCGTGATCGTCACGCGGACCGGCAGCTATGACCTGGCGTGGTGGATCGCGATGGGGCTTGGCGTCTTCGCGGCGATCCTCACCGCGCCGATCGAGGAGAAGCCGATCGCGCGAGTCGGGCCGGCGGTGGCGGTGCCGGCCAGCGGGCGATGAACGCGCGCACGCGCCAGGCGGCGGTGGCCTTCGCCGCGCTGCTCGCCTTCGCCACGCTCTCGTGGCTGATCTTCCTCGGCTACCTCACGCCGGAGATGATGGTGTACTTCCTCACTTTCCGGTGGTGCTTCTAGGGAAGGTCTGATCTGTTCCCGGGGATGCGATCCCAGGGCAGGCTCGCGCCCGCCCCCTCGCCTCATCGCCCGCGACCCTTGCCGGGCTTGTCGTCGTCGTCTTTGTCTTTGTCTTTGTCCTTGTCCTTGTCCCGATCGCAGCCGCGCGAACGCGGACGCGATCGGGACAAGGACAAGGACAAGGACAAAGACAAAG
>JBKJTM010000359.1:0-6939 GCA_046590805.1 Usitatibacter sp. | reverse complement strand
AGCTCGAAGGCGACGCCGGTCAGCCGGCTGGTGATCAGGCCGACGCCGTAGATCTGCGCCACCACGTAGGTGAACGAGCACAGGATCGCGGCGAAGATGCCGACGCTGCGGACGATGTTGCCGCCGTAGCGCTCGCCGAGGAAGTCCGGGATGGTGAACTGGCCGAATTTGCGCAGGTAGGGCGCGAGGAAGAGCGCCACCAGCACGTAGCCGCCGGTCCATCCCATCACCCAGGCGAGGCCATCGAAGCCCGCGATGTACAGGGTTCCGGCCATGCCGATGAAGGACGCGGCGCTCATCCAGTCCGCGCCGGTCGCCATGCCGTTGAAGAACGCCGGCACGCGCCGTCCCGCCACGTAGTACTCGGCGGCGTCGACGGTGCGGCTCATGATGCCGATGCCGGCGTAGAGGGCGATGGTGGCGAAGAGGAACCAGTAGCCGATCCACTTCCTCGACATGCCCATCTGCTCGGCGATCGCGAGGAACACGATGAAGGCGAGGAAGCCGCCGGTGTAGAAGCCGTAGTACTTCTTCAGCGTCTGGAAGAAGGCTTTCTGCGTGGCCTGGTTGGCCTGGATGTATGCGCTCATGTCAGTCGTCTCCCTCGTCGACGCCATATTCGACGTCCAGCCGGTTCATGTACCACGCGTAGGTGCCGATCAGCAGCACGTAGATGATCAGCGATCCCTGGGCCGACATGTAGAAACCGAGAGGGAATCCGAGGAAGCTGAACTGGTTCAGCTCGCGGGCGAACCACGCTTCCACGAAGGTGACGACGAACCAGATGGACAGCAGGATCGCGGTGATGGTGAGGTTCTTGCGCCAGTACTCGTGATGCTTTTCCGTGAGCTGCATTTTTCCTCCTCCTGTTTTATCGCCGAGGGCATCTAGGCCTTGCGGTCTGCCGGGGCATGATATCCCCTCGCCGGGCGCATGGCTATCGTGGCTGTTAGGGTAAACCCTAGGGGCGGGCGCCAGCGAGCGGCCAGGCGAAACTACGCCTCCTCAGACCTGGTAGTCGAGGGCGAGGCGGCTTTGCAGCTTGCGTGCCTGCAGGAAGGCTTCCTTCAGCACGCGGCGCTCGAAGTCGTCCAGCTTGTCGGGGTCGATGTGGTTGGCGCCCTCCTCGCCGGGCTGCATCGGCGCCTGGACTCTCAGGCGCAGGCCCTGGATCACGTAGAACGCGCGCACCAGCCCCTCGCTTTCGGCCACACCCATGCCGATGTGCGCGCGCGCTGCTCGCAGCCGCTCGGCGGTATTGGTCTGCGGCAGGCCGTTGGCGAGCGCATAGATGCGCGCCACGTCGATGAAGGGGCGGGCGCCGTTCAGCTTCAGGTTCACGGCGTTCGGCTGGTGGTGCGCCTCGTCGGTGGCGAAATCGCGCAGCACCCCGAGCGGGGGACGCGATTCGAGGGCGTTTTCCGCCATGAATCGAAGGAAGGAGGGGTTTGCCCGGGCGAGGGGGTGGATCCACTCCCGCAGGCTCGCGGCGAGCGTGCCATCGCCGCCGAGGGCGCGGAAATCGAAGCAGATGGCCGCGTCGAGCAGCGCCGCCGGCTGGGCGTTCTGCACCCAGCCGCCGATCTTCTCCTTCCACTCCTGCAGGGAAAGGCAAAGGCGCGGGTTGGACGCCATGACCTCGCCCTTGCACAGCGGGAAGCCGCACGCATCGAGCGCCTCGTTCACGGCGCGGGCGAATGGCAACAACCGCGCGCGTATGGAATCGTCCCCCTCCCCGCCATGGGCGGCGAAGATGAGGCCGTTGTCCTGGTCGGTGCTGAAGGTCTGCTCGAAGCGGCCCTCGCTGCCGAACGCGAGCCAGCACCAGCTGATCCCGTCCCACTGCTGCTTGCGGCGCTCGACCTCGAGGACACGCTGGCTCAGGCGGTCGTTGAGCACCGAGACGAAGTGGGTGAGCCGTTCCGGGGCGATCCCTTCCTCGACCATCAGCCGCGCCAGCTTGCGTATTTCCCCGGCCAGCTCGACCAGCATCTCGACGCTCGAGGCGAGGCGGATCTCGGTCGTGATCTCCCCGATCCCGAGCCGCTGCAGCGAGAAAAGGTCGCGCTCCGAGACGACGCCCAGGAGCTTGCCGTCCTCGACCACCAGCACGTGCCGTATGCCCATGGCGGTCATGGCGAGCGCGGCCTCGTAGGCCATCGCGTGGGCGGGCAGGCTGAATGGCGCCGGCGTCATCGCCCCCGCGATCGGTTTCTGCTCGCGGCTCTCCGCGGCGCTCGCCACCAGGTCCTGGGTGGTGAATATTCCCTGCGGCGCGCCGCGCTCGTCGACCACCACGATCGATCCCACGTCCTGGTCGCGCATCAGCACTACCGCCTCGCGAATGGTGAGGCTCCCGCGGCAGACCACGGGCTGCTTCTGCACCAGCGTGCCCAGCGGACGCGCGAGCACCTGCTGCTCGCCGGCGAGGCGCCGCTCAAGGAATCCGTTGGTGCTCATGGCGTGGCGCGCAAGGCGGCTTCAGTATTGAAGGCGCACATAGTAAGTCTCCCGGGACGCCTCGAGCGCCTGGCCGAGCGTCGCCACGCCCTGCTCGCGCAGCAGCGCCACCAGCTTGAGGAAGATCTCGCTCGTCACCAGCGCGTCGCCGAGCGCCGTGTGGCGGCCGACCACCTGCACGCCGAGCCGGCTCGCGACCGCGTCCAGGCCGTGGTCCGGCTGCTGGGGGTGCACGAGCGCGGAAAGCAGCAGCGTGTCGAGCACCGGTTGCGCGAAGCGCACGCCGGTTTCGCCTTCGGCGAGCTCGAGGAAGCGCATGTCGAACGCGGCGTTGTGGGCGACGAGCACCGTGTCTTCGCAGAAGCGGTGGAAGCCGGGGAGCGCCTCGCGCAGCGTCGGCTGGCCGGCCAACGCGGCCGCCTCGATGCCGTGGATGCGCACCGAGTCGCGCGGCACGCTGCGTTGCGGATCGACCAGCTGCTCGTAGACTTCCTGCTTGAGCAGCCGCCCGTTCACGATGCGCACCGCGCCGATGCTGATGATGCGGTCGCCGGCCGAAGGCTCGAGGCCCGTGGTCTCGGTGTCGAACACCGTGTAGCTCAGCTCCGCCAGCGGTTGCGCGGCGAGCCCCTGGGTGAGGTCCGCGCCGCGAAAGAGGTCGAAGTCGTAGTACTCCGGCCGGCTTTCGGCCGGCACGCGGCGGCGCGCCTTGGGCGCTACTGGCTCGGCGAGCGGGATGAGGAAACGGAGCCGTCGATCGGGCGAGGCCGGATCGGACTGTAGCCAGGCTTCGCCGCCGTGGCGCTCGAGGACGCTGCGGATGGTGAAGGGCGTCTGCTCGCTCCCGGCCTGGATCGCCAGGCTCTCCCAGCCCTCGAGAGCCTCCATCTCGCCGCCCCCGGCGGGCCAGGTGAGGTCGAGCTCGGCGAAGCCGCCGCGCGTCGCCGCCTCGAAACCGACTTCGCTCACCCCGTGGGACCCGCGCAGCCGCTCGGCGAGGGCGACGAATACCTGAGCGAAGGCATAGCTGTCGACCTTGACCCAGAGGGAACCGTCGATCGGCCCGTCGCGGGTCGCGAGTCCGGAAAGGCTGTCGATGCGCCGCCGCGTGACGCTCACCAGGTCGGCGAGCCTCATGTCCTCGAGCGTGAGCCCGGCCTTGAGCGCATCCGCGTATTCCCGCAGGGCGTCGTCGAGGGTCTCGCTCAAGGCGCGCGACTCGGCGGCCACGATCTCGGTGAAGCGCGCGCGCTCCGCAGCCTGCATGTCCGGGAACGAGAATAGGTTCTCCGCGGCCGCGCGCACGTTCGCCGCCGGCTGGCGCACGCGGGTGGCCAGGGCCTGCAGGAGCGAGCGCCGCTGGGCCTCCTGGCCATGCGCCCGCGTCACGTCCTCGCAGGTGAACACCATCCCGGCAATGCGGCTGTCGGTGGAGAGGACTGGCGCGAGCCGCATGCGCATGAGACCGCCCGAAGCGCCGGTGGCGAAGAAGAGCGTGACCGGCGCGGCGGTGTCCCGGTCCAGGCCGTAGACGATCCGGTCCAGCGCGTGGGTCACCTGGTCGCGCTCGAGGAAGCCGAAGATCGAGCGGCCCAGGCCCACCGGGCTTTGCGCGGTCACCGCGCCTTCGGCCGGCGAGAAGAGCGCACGCGCCTGCTCGTTGTAGAGGAGGATTCGCCCCTCCGCATTGCACACCAGCACGCCTTCGGAGAGCTCGGACATCAGCGCCGCGAGGCGATTACGCTCTTCCTCCAGGCGCGAACCGGACTCCGCGATCCTCGCTTCCATGTCGCCCCGCTGGCCGCGATGGGCGTCGCCGAGGCGGTTGATCGCCGCGGCCAGCGCGGCGACCTCGGCACCCCCGGCCACCGATACGCGATGGTCCGGATTGGCGGAGGCGACGATGCGGGTCTGCTCGGCCAGGCCGCGAAGCGGCACCACGAAACGGGAATGAAGCCAGCGCAGCACGCCCCCGCACGCGATGAACAGGATCAACGCGAGGAATCCCAGCAGCGGCCCGCGTTCCTCGAGCACGCGGCGCAACACCTCGAGATCCGCCTCGGGCTGCCCCGCGGCCAGCAGCGCCGCGATGGCCACCACGAGGGCCACGATCGCCCCGAAGAACGCGCCAAGCCAAAGCGCGAACCCGAGGCGCTGTCTCATGGAGCGTCCGGCTTCGCGCCTTCCCCGAGTAGGGCCGCGATGCGGTCGACCAGCTCGCGGTTGGAGAAGGGCTTGGTCACGTAGGCGTCGGCGCCAAGCGAAAGACCCTTGCTGACCTCGGCCTCGCGGCCCTTGGCGGACAGCATGACGATGCGGATGTGCCGCCAGTCGGCCCGCTCGCGCATCTTCTGGCACACCTCGTAGCCGCTCCTGCGCGGCATCATCACGTCGAGCAGCACCAGGTCGGGCTGGAAGCTCTCGACCAGCGCGAGCGCCTCATCTCCGTTTCGGGCCACCTGGACCTGGTAGCCGCCCTTCGTCATCAGGTACTCGAGCGAGGTGACGATGTTGGGCTCGTCGTCCGCGATCAGGACTTTCTTGGCCATGCGTGTCTTTCGGGTGGCGCCACGGCCAGACTCTACTCCCGGTCACGGTAGAATCGGGCCATGATCCGGCCGACGGTGTTCGTTGTCGACGACGACAATTCGACGCGCGAGCTACTCGGCTGGCTCATGAAGCGCCACAGCCTGGCGGTGGAAGTCTTCCCCGACGCGCGCGCCTTCCTCGAAAGCTATCGCGACGACCGGCCCGGTTGCCTGCTGGTGGACCTCAACATGCCGGGGATGAGCGGGCTCGAGCTGCAGCAGTACCTGAAGGAGCAGGGCGTGTGCCTGCCGGTGATCTTCCTCTCGGGGCGCGCCGACGTGCCCAAGGCGGTGAAGGCGGTGAGGGAAGGCGCGATCGACTTCATCGAGAAGCCCTTCGACTACCGCCGCGTGGTCGAGCTGGTCGTGGAATGCATCCGGCGTGACGCCACGGCGCGCGCGGCGCGCTCGGCGAGCCGCGTGCACGCCGAGCGCCTCGCGACGCTCACGCAACGCGAACGCGAGGTGATGGCTCTGGTCCTGGCCGGGAAGATGAACCGCGAGATCGCCGAGGGCCTCGACATCAGCGTGAAGACCGTCGAAGCGCACCGCGCGAAGATCATGGAGAAGCTCGGCGTCGGCTCGGTGGTCGAGCTGGTCCAGGTCACCCTCGCATCCCGCTAGCATGGCGCGGAGCCCATCGCCCGCGGGCGGCGACGAGGCGGCCGCCGGTCAGCGCGTTTTCTTTTAAGATTCGCCGATGCTGATGCGCTATTTCACGCGCGAGATCCTGGGCGCGAGCGCCCTGGTGCTGATCGCGCTGCTGTCGCTCTTCTTCTTCTTCGACCTGATCCGCGAGCTGGACGACCTCGGGCGCGGCCAGTACCGGCTCACGGCGATGCTGGGGTATGTGGCGCTCACGCTGCCCTCGCATGCGTACGTCCTGCTGCCCGCCGCCGGCCTCATGGGCACGCTGTTCGCGCTGGCGCGCATGTCGGAGCAGTCGGAGATCACGGTGATGCGCGCTTCGGGCTTCTCGCTGGCGCAGCTTGCCCTGCACGTGAGCGCCGCGGGCGCGGTGGTGGCGCTCGCCACCTTCGCCCTCGGGGAGCTCGTGGTGCCGTTCACGGAGGATGCCGCCAAGGGCATGCGGCTCAAGGCCACGCGCTCGATCGTCGCGCGCGAGTTCCGCTCCGGGTTCTGGGTAAAGGACGACAAGAGCTTCGTCAACATCCAGGACGTGACCGCGGACACAGAGCTTCTCAGCGTGCGCATCTACGAGTTCGACGCGTCCTACCGCCTCACGGCCATCAGCCGCGCCGACAAGGGCACCTACGCCGGCGCCAACAAGTGGCAGCTTTCCAACGTGGAGCTCACGCGCTTCGAGGGGGACCGCGCGGTGCTGCAGCGCCTGCCGCTCGCCAGCTGGAGCTCGGTGCTCACGCCGGACATCCTCTCGGTGCTGAGGATCGTCCCCGAACGCATGTCGGCGCTCAACCTCCGGGCCTACATCGAGCACCTGCGCGACAACCGGCAGAAGGCGACCCGCTACGAGATCGCGTTCTACAACAAGGTGCTCTATCCGCTCGCCGCGATGGCGATGATGGTGCTCGCGATCCCGTTCGCGCTGGGCTCGGCGCGCGCCGGGGGCGTGGGCGTGAAGATCGTGATGGGGATCCTCATCGGGCTCGCGTTCCACTTTGCCGGGCGCCTCTTCGCGCACCTGGGCGTGCTGAACGATTGGCCGGCACTCGCCTCCGCGGGGCTGCCGCTGGTGATCGTCATCCTCACCGCGACGCTCGCGCTGCGGCGGGCCGAGGTCAGGTAGCGATATCGACCAGGGCGGTCCCGGCGAGCCGGTCATGCAGGAACTGCCGGTCGCGGTCGACGAGCGCCCAGAGGAACCCGAGGCCCAGCGCGAGGAACCCCAGCATGGCGAGGGCGAACCGGT
>JBKJTM010000300.1:0-3483 GCA_046590805.1 Usitatibacter sp. | reverse complement strand
CCGAAGTGGTGGGCACGGGCGGGGTCTCGCGCACGCGCGCGAACTCGGACTCGCCCACCGAATGCCCGCTCGCCAACTGGTAGATGCGCCAGGCGTTGTTCGCCTTCGGATGTCCGGTAAAGGGCGTGCCGAGCGTCACCACGCAACGCACCGCTTCGGGCATTGCCTTGGAGATTTCGCGGGCATAGACCCCGCCAAGACTCCAGCCGATGAGGCTCACCTTGCGCCGCGTCTTGCGGAACACGCGCCGCACGCGATCGATCGCCTGCTCGATCACGCCCGCGCGCGGCCCGAGGTTGAAGCGTTGCTCCCATCCCAGCGGGCTGTAGCCGCGCTCCGCGAGGAACGCGCGCAGCGGAAGCGTGGTGATGTCGGAGGCCGCAAGTCCCGGGAAAACGATCACGCTGTGGCCATCGCCGCGCGGCGCCTGGCGCAGCAAGGGATACGCGGCGATGGCGGCACCGAGCTCCCATGGCGCGCGCCCCTCGAGGGCGAGCAGGAAGGGACTTGGGGCCTTCAGCAGCGTCGCTCGCGTCATCGTTTCTCCGCAGGGGTCCTGGCGATCTCGAGCAGCTCCGCATGGGCCGCTTGCAGGTGGGCCGCGAACTTCCGCAGCCCGGGCATCGCCTTCTTCGCCGCCACCAGGCCGAAGTCGAGCGAGCCGTTGTAGCTCACGATGGTGATGTTCAATCCGAGCCCGTGGGTGACGATCGAGACCGGGAAGTAGGCGCGCAGTTCGCCGCCGGCGAGGTAGAGCGGCATCTGCGGCCCGGGCACGTTGGAGACCAGCACGTTCGCGATCACCGGGATGCGGTTCGCGGCCGCGGCCTTGCGGAAGAGCGCCGTCACGCCCGCCATCAGCCACGGGATGCCGAGCGAGGGCATGTCGGTCGGGATCGCGCCTTTCATGCTGCCGGTGAGCGTCTTCGCGCGCGTGGACGCCGCGCGGATCGCGTGCATGCGCGCCACCGGATCGGCGATGTTCGTCGCGATGCCGACCAGCATCATCGAGACGTGGTTCGCCTGCGAGGTGTCGCCGGGGGCGCGCAGGCTCACCGGCACCGCGGCGATCATCGCCTTCGACAGCGCGACCTTGTCGCGCGCGAAGTGGCGGCGGAGCGCCCCGGCGCAGATCGCGAGCACCGCGTCGTTCAGCTTCGCCTCGAAGTGGCGCGCGATCTCCTTGCCCTCGGCGAGCGGGATGCGCAACGCCACGAAATCGCGCGCCGGGCCGATCGCGGCATTGAGCCGCGTGCGCGGGCCCAACGCGAAGCCGCGCTTGCGAACCTCGGTTGAAGTGAGCACCACGGCGCCGGCGCGCCCGGTCGCCATCACCGCTGCCGGCACCGCCTTGAGGATCCGGCCGTACTGCGCCACGGTGTTGCGGATGGCGGCGCCGAGCATGCGCGCGGCCGAGGGCTTCATGCCGTGCGCCGCGGCGGACTCGCCCGCGGGGATCGCGCGCGGCATCGGCCCCGTGTCCAGCAGCGCCTGGGCCACCGCGATGCCCCCCTGCCCGTCGAGCGCGGAGTGGTGGATCTTGGCGTAGAAGCCGACCTGCCCGTTCATCAACCCCTCGATCACCGTGAACTGCCACAGGGGCCGGGAGCGATCGAGCACGCCCTCATGCAGCGTCGCGACCGCCGCCTCGAGCTGCTCCTGGGTGCCCGGCCGGGGAAGGCGCGCCTGCTTTAGATGGTAGTCGAGATCGATCTCGCCTTCCTCGAGCCAGACCGGATTGGCGAGATCGCCCGGCATGGTGCCGAGGCGCCGCAAGAACACGGGAGCGAGGTGCATGCGGGCCGCGACATGGTCGCGAATCGCGCGGTAAGGGTGCCTCCGCCCCCGAGGCTTCTCGAGAAGCATGAGGCTGCCGACGTGCATCGGGGTGTCGGTGGTCTCGAGCTGCAGGAACAGCGCGTCGAGCGCGCTCAGATGCTTCATTGCGCGTCATTTTGCCCCGGAAAGGAGGAATTCGCCGGAATTTTCGCGGTCGGTTAGGATTGGGGGCCCCACAGGCCTGCATGGAGCGCTGGATGGACCGCAACAAAGCGAGCGATTTCCCCCCCGAGGTGCTGGAGCTTTTCGGCGAAGCAGCGGCGAAGCTCGCCCGGACGCGCACGCTCGCCTTCTTCGAGCTGCATTTGCGCGGCTGACATGGAGCCCCTCAAGATCGGCGTCTCGGCGCGCCTGCTCTATCCCGATCCGCAGCGCACGTTCCTGCCCGGCAAGTCGGTGCAGTACCTCGAGCAGTCGGTGGCCAGCTGGGTGATGTCGGGCGAGGTGCTCGCGTTCATGATCCCGGAGCTGAGCCTCGCTTCGCCGCATTTCCCGAAGACGCTGCGCATCAAGCACTACGTGGACGCGCTCGACGGCCTGCTGCTCCAGGGCGGCGCCGACATGTCGCCCAAGAGCTACAGGGAGACGCCGATCAACCCGATGTGGGCCGGCGATGAGATCCGCGACGCCTACGAGATCGAGCTCTTCCACGAGTTCGTCTCGCAGGGCAAGCCGGTGTTCGGCATCTGCCGCGGCCACCAGGTGATCAACGTGGCGCTCGGCGGCTCGCTCTACCAGGACATCGCGACGCAATGCCCCGACATGGGCTCGCACCGCGACGAGCACAAGTACGACAAGCACTTCCACGAGATGCGCATCCTGCCGCAGACCTGGCTCGCGCGCGTCTTCCCGCAAGTGCAGTTGGCGCGCATCAACACCATCCACCACCAGGCGATAAAGGCCCTCGGCGAGGGCCTCGTGGTCGAGGCGATGAGCGAGCCCGACGGCATCGTGGAAGCGATCCGCTGGGAAGGCCACAGCTTCGTGGTGGGCGTGCAGTGGCATCCGGAGTTCATGGATCCCGCCGACACCTCGCTCATCGACAGCCGCCCGCTGCTGCGCGCGTTCCTCGATGCCTGCGAGCAGCGCAAGCAGACCGGCAAGGCGACTCCGGTGATGGCGGTGAGAGCCGCCTGAACCGGAATCGTCCCGGCGCAGGCCGGGACCCAAGTCACTGCCAACAATCAAATTGGGCCCCCGCCTACGCGGGGGCGACAAGAAAATATGAACCTCAGGATCGTAAATCCCGCGACCGGCGAGGTCGCCGCCACCCTGCCCGCCGACGACTTGAAGAGCGTCGCGGCCAAATACGCGCGCGCGCGCGCCGCGCAGCCCGCCTGGGCACGGGTGCGGCTGAAGCAGCGCCTCGCCTGCATCGCGCGTTTCCGCGAGTTGGTCGCGGTGGAGACCGAGCTCCTCGCGCAGGTCCTCACCACCGAGGTCGGCAAGCCCATCTCCCAGTCGCGCAACGAGCTGAAGGGCGTGCTGCCGCGCATCGACTTCTTCCTCGCCCAGACGGCGCACGCGCTGCGCGTGGAGAAAGTCCATGCGGAGCCCGACGGATCGCTGGAGGAGCGCATCTCGCACGAGCCGCTCGGCGTCGTCGCCAACATCTCCGCCTGGAACTACCCCTGGTTCGTCGGC
>JBKJTM010000163.1:0-9022 GCA_046590805.1 Usitatibacter sp. | reverse complement strand
CGCCGATCGGCGCCGATGGTGATCTTCACGCGGATCGGCGTAGCGCCACGATCGACTTCGCGGGCACCAGCGCGCAGCTGGAGAGCAACTTCAACGCGCCCTCTGCCGTCGTCTACGCCGCGGTGCTCTATGTGTTCCGCACTTTGGTTGACGACGACATCCCCCTCAATGCGGGCTGCCTCAAGCCGCTGGAGGTGCTCGTCCCCGAAGGCTCGATGCTCAATCCGCGCTCGCCCGCGGCGACGGTGGCCGGCAACGTGGAGACGTCGCAGTGCCTCACCGACGCGCTCTATGGGGCGCTGGGCCTGATGGCCGCCTCCTACGGCACGATGAATAACTTCACCTTCGGCAACGACCGCTACCAGTACTACGAGACGATTTCCGGCGGCACCGGCGCGGGCGAGGGCTTCCACGGGACCGACACGGTGCAGGCCCATATGACCAACTCGCGCCTCACCGATCCCGAGGTGCTCGAATGGCGCTTCCCGGTGCGCATCGACGCGCACTCGATCCGCCTCGGAAGCGGCGGCAAGGGAAAATGGCACGGCGGCAACGGAGCGACCCGGCGGGTGCGCTTCCTCGAGCCGATGACCGCGGCGATCCTCGCGGGCCACCGTCGCGTGCCGCCGTACGGAATGGCGGGAGGCATGCCGGGCGACGTGGGGCGTAACTGGGTGGAGCGCGCGGACGGATCGCGCACGGAGCTGGGATTCGCCGACGAGACGCAGGTGGGCGCCGGCGATGTATTCGTGATCGAGACGCCGGGCGGCGGCGGGTACGGCGCTCGATAGTGCCGGTCGAGACGCGCTGCTCTTCTAGCGCGCGGAAACCCTCACCGGCTTCACGCGCTCGCCGTCCGCGATTCGATCGCCGGGGAAGAGCACCACCTCGTCGCCTTCGGCGAGTCCCTTGAGGACCTGCACCTCGGGCCCGGAGCTGCGGCCGATCTCCACGACCTGCGCATGCGCGCGGCCGTCGCGAACGACCAGTGCGCGCCACCCCTCACCGCGGCGCACGAGCGCGCCCGACGGCACCTTGAGGGTGCGATCCGACTGCCACACCACGATGCGCGCCTCGACGCGATAGTTGTCGCCCAGGGTCGGCCGTTCATTGGGCGGCACGAGGATGTCCGCGACGACATTGACGCGCTGCTCCTCGACCCCGAGCGCCGATACCTTGGTGAAGGCCGCGGGCTCCACATGACGCACGCGAGCCGCGAGCGGTGCGCCTGCGCCCCACTGATCCAACTCGACGGGCGTGCCGGGGCCTATCGCCGCACCGTCGCGCGAGAGCACCGTGATCACCGCCTCGATCTGCGTCGGATCGCCGATCTCGATGAGGGCGGCTCCCGAGGCGACCGCACGCGCGCTCTCCTCGACGACGCGCAACACCCGGCCTGAGGCAGGGGCCCTGACTTCGACCATGCCCTGGCGCGTCGTGCCCGGCGTGCGGCCGCCGGAGAACTCGGCCATTTCCAGCTCGGCCTGCTTGAGTGCGCTCTGCGCCGCCGTGGCTTCCTTCGCGGTGGAGGCTTCCAGCATCTGCACCGTTTCCAGGTCCTTCAGCGTGACCATCCTGCTCGTGTACAGGCTGCGGGCTCGCTTCAGCTCCGCGGCCTGGAAATCGTGTCCAGCTCGGGCCTTGTCGAGGTTGGCCGCCGCCACGTCACGACGCGCCTCCGCGATCGCGCGCCCCCGCGCATCGAGCATGGGGGAAGCGATGGGGTCGACCACCGCGACGACGGCGCCGGCTTCGACAGCGTCGCCCGCCCTGAGGGGAATCCGGCGCAGTTGCCCGGCGACTGGCGCCGAGACCATGTAGCGGTGGCGGATTCGGGTCTTGCCCTCCTCGTTCACGGTGGCACGCAATTTCCCGGTCGTAGCGCGCCCCGTTTCCACGAGCGTGGGACCGGGCCACAGTCCAAACACGATCGCCGCCACCAGCACGATGGCAGCCGCCAGAGGGAGCCAGCGCCGCCTGGTCATTCGGGGGCTTTCAGCGCGCCCACGAGGTCGAGGCGATGCAGCTTGCGCAACACGACCGCGGCGCTCGCGCAGGAAGCAAGTGCGACCACCAACACCGCGATCGCGTAGTTCTGCGTCGTGAAGACGAGCGGCAGCCGCACCGTCTCGGTACTGACCTGGCGTATGAGCGCGGTGGTGATGCCTGTGCCGATGGCGAGGCCCAGCGGTACTGCCATGAGCGCGAGCGCCACCAGCTCGGTGATGAGCACCGCGCCCACTTCGCCGCGCGTAAAGCCGATGACTCGCAGCGTGGCCAGCTCGCGCGCGCGCTCGGCGAGCGAGATGCGGGCGTTGTTGTAGACCACGCCCGTGGCCACGACGATCGCAAGCGCGAGGTAGATTGACTGCAGCAGGTTGATGCTCGCGGCGGTGGTCTTGCGGAAGTTGTCGCGCAGCGTTTCCTTGATCGCCACGGCAGCCACGCGCGGTGTCGTCTTCAATGCGGCCAGGAAGACCGCCCGCGCGCTGGCATCGATCACGAAGCTGCCACCGGTGACGATATCGCCTTCGCCCAGCAGCCGGTTCAGCGCACCGATCTCCATGAAAGCGTTCAGGCCCGCGGAGTCGTCCACCAGACCGATGAGGGTCACCTCCCTGGAAAGGCGCTTTCCTTCGAGCGTTTCCACCAGCAGCGCGTCACCCAGCTTCGCACCGAGCACCTCTGCGAGCTTGGCCGATACGGCAATGCCGCCGTCATTCAGCTCGATCTGGCGATGGCCGAACCCAACCGCACGGATGTGTTCGCCACGAGCGGGCAGGCCCTGAATGCCAAGTTGCCGGTGCCGCTCTCCGAAATGGATGCGCACCGCCGCATTGCGGAAGGGCTCGAAGGTGAGCACGCCGGGCAGCCTGCGCATGGCGTGCACCGCGTCCTGGCCCGAGGGCTCGACCAGTCCCACGATCAGGTCCTGGCGCTGCACGGCGTCCCATTGGAAGCCGAGGATGAGCGAGACGCTGTCGCGAAGCGCGCTCGGGATCACGAGGATCGCGGTGGCAAGCGCCAGGCCAGCCACCGTGAACACCGCCTGCATCGGGCGGCGCTCGAGGTTTCGCATCGCGATGCGAAAGGTATGCGAGAGAAACCGGGCGAGGCCGGTGCGCTCGACGAGCGCGCGGCGATGGTTCGCGGGAGGCTCGGGACGCATCGCTTCGGCAGGCGGCACGCTCGCAGCGCGGCGCACGGCGCCGATGACACCCATGGCGGCGGCAGCTGCGCTCACCACGAGCGCGATCACGACGGCGGATGCATCGAGCTGGAAATCGAGGCTGGGAAAGCGAAAGAAGGCATGGTACATGCCGACCAGCCGGCCTCCGAGGAACACTCCTGTAATGCCGCCGAAGACGGTTCCCGCCGCCACCATCGCGAAGGCGAACTTGAGGTAGTGCAGCACGATGCTGCGGTTGGCGTAGCCGAAGGCCTTGAGGATGGCGATCTGCTCACGCTGCAGGTTAAGCAGGCGCGAGAGCACCGCGTTGGTCATGAAGGCGGCTACGCTCAGGAATACGATGGGGAATCCGATCGAGAGCGTCTTCAGCACCCCGATCTCGTCGGAGACGCGAATGTGCGAGGGGTGCTCCGAGCGACCATGGGCACCGCGCCCGCCGTAGGGGGCGAGGAGGGCGTCCAGGGTTTCTATGACGGGCTTTTCACTCGCGCCCGGCGTGAGCGTGATGGCGACATCGTTGAAAGCTCCGTAGAGATCGAACGCGGAGGCGAGCTCCCGATAGGGCATCCAGAAGATCCCGAACGTGCGGCTGTCGGGAAGCGCCGCACCCGGACGCGATTCGAAGATGTACTCCGGGGACAGGACGATCCCGGCCACACGCAGGTCCGTGCGACGGCCGTTCAGGAGAAAGGACAGCGTGTCCCCCGGCACCAGGGCGTTCGCATCTGCGAAAGGTTCGCTTACCAGCACCTCGCCGCGGCGGCCGGCAACCAGCCAGCGCCCGGCCCGCAGGAACAACCGGTTGAGCTCGGGTTCGCCGACATCCGGCAGCGAGCGCACGATGCCGCTCGCGGGTTCCTCCAGGCCGGCCAAATCGAGCGTCACCCGTGCCGCCACGCCGGTCTGCACCTTTTCCACGCCCGGAATGTCGGCGATGCGCGCGGCGATCGAGCCGGGAGCGCGCTTGAGCGAAGCGAACACCTCGGCGAAGCGGTTGGTTTCGTAGTAGCGCGCGCGGGTGGAATCGAGCGAGTAGATGAGGCTGCGCGCCATGATCATCATCCCGAGCCCGCAGGCGATCACGAGCGAAACGGCGACCGCCTGGCCCAGCATGCGGCGCAGGTCGCGGAAGAGCTTGCGGTCGAGGCCCGAGGGCTTCACCAGGAAATCGTCCGGGGCGCGGCACGCACGGCGTTGCGCTCGATCCCGTGTACCCGCCCGTCGGAAAAGCGGATGACGCGATCGGCCATCGTCGCCATGGCCGCGTTGTGCGTGATGATCACCGCGAGCGTGCCCAGCTCGCGATTGACGCGCTCGATGGCCTCCAGCACGACGATGCCGGTGCTCACGTCGAGCGCACCGGTGGGCTCGTCGCACAGCAGCACCGCGGGGCGCTTGGCGATCGCCCGCGCGATGGCCACCCGCTGTTGTTCGCCGCCCGAGAGCTGCGCGGGGAAGTGGTCGAGCCGTTCGCCCAGGTTCACCATTCGCAGCGCCTCTTCCGGCGGCATCGCGTCGCGCGCGATCTCGGTGATGATGCCCACGTTCTCGCGCGCCGTGAGGCTGGGAATGAGGTTATAGAACTGGAAGACGAAGCCGACCGACATGCGACGGTAGCGGGTGAGGGTGTCCTCGTCGGCGTGCGCGAGGTCGAGGTCGCGGTAGCGAAGCTCACCGGAGGTGGGTGTGTCCAGGCCGCCGAGACTGTTGAGCAGCGTGGTCTTGCCGCTGCCCGAGGGCCCGAGGAGGACCACCAGCTCGCCCGCGTGCAGGTCGAGGTCCACGCCGGCGAGAGCTCGCACCACCGCCGTGCCGCTGCCGTAGACCTTGGTGAGCCCGCGAACATGGAACACCAGCTCGCCGGCGGCGGCGGTTTCCCGGGACCGGGCCCTTCGTTCACGGCGGCCTTCCACAAGCGCGGAGGAGATGGCATTTCCCATGGTGGGTGTGGCGCAGAATAGCAACTGTGCGAGTTGCGAGGGTCAGAATGCGTTCTAGGCCCGGACCTGTCGATCGATGCAGCATGCCGATCCCCGGGGAAGGGGGGTACGGTGCGCCGCGGAAATGAAGCGCACTGTCATCTACGCCCATGCATGTTTTTCAAGTCGGCATTCGGATACAATGATGCGTACTTTCACGCGAGCCTGGAGGATTCATGAAAGCAGTCGTCGCCGAGCGAGGTCAGGTCACGATTCCCAAAGCACTGCGCGAGAAGCTGGGTATTCGTCCCGGGACGACGCTGGTGTTCGATGCGGCCAACGGGACCCTCGTTGCCCGCAAGGCTGAAACTGACCCTGTGTCGGCAGTCTTCGGCTGCCTGCGCCCACGCGTCGATACCGACAGATTCGTTGTCAAAATTCGAGGAAGGGCGGACATATGATCACGGCGGTCGACACGAGCGTGTTGATCGACGTGTTTGGCGCTGACCCGCGCTTTGGAGCGGCATCGGCCGCGGCCCTCAGGTTGTGTTTGAACGAAGGCGCGGTGGTCGCTTGCGACGTCGTCTGGAGCGAAACCCGCGCAGCCTTCGCGGGCGACGATGCATTTCTTCGAGCGATGCAAACGTCGGGGGTTGGCTTCTCCGCGGTCACGCAGCCGGCCGCGACGTTGGCCGGCGGCACCTGGAAAAAGTATCGCGCCGCGGGGGGGCAGCGCGATCGGGTGATCGCGGATTTTCTGATTGGCGCGCATGCGGCCGCACAATGCGATCGACTGCTGACACGCGACCGTGGCTATTACAGGAAATACTTCGGCCGTATGGTCATCGTCGATCCATCGCAATGAAGACATACCTCCCGCATGCCCAGGGGCTCGCCATGAACCTTGCGCAGGTTCGAGCGGGAAAGTCGTGGCGCTGAATTGCCATCATCTGCGCACGCTCATTGCGCGCAGGGCTGAAGCTGATCCGGTATCCCGCGTCTTCGGCTGCCTGCGCCGGCGTGGCGACATCCCGAGATCGGTGCTGCAATGGGTCGACGAGGTAGTCGGATGAGATCACGGCGGATTCGTCGCATCCCTGCCGACAGGGTGAGCGGATGAGGCGACGCGATTTCATTCGCTCCGTGGCGGCTTCGGCCGTTGTCCTGCCTTTCGGCGCCCGAGCGCAGCGCGACTGCCGTATCGGCTATCTGTCGGCGCTGGGGCGCCCGGCCGATGGCGCTCCGCCGGCCGGCTTGCGAGACGCGCTCAAGCAGCTCGGGTACCTGGACGGCGTAAATCTCAGCTATGTCGGCCGCTGGGCTGAAACCAGGAAGGATCGGCTTCGCGGGCTGGCCGCCGAGTTGGCCAGCCTCAAGGTCGATGTCATCGTAGTGGCGGGAGGGCCGGCCTCTCTCGCCGCAAAGGACGCGACTTCTACAATCCCCATCGTCATCCTCAATGCTGGCGACGCCGTGGGCACTGGACTGGTAAGTCGGCTCGACCGACCTGGCGGTAACGTGACCGGCTTGAACGACCAGGCCACGGAGCTCAGCGCGAAGCGGCTGGAATTCCTCATGGCCGTGGTGCCCAAGGCCTCGCGGGTCGCCGTGCTGTGGAATGCCGACGACGTCGCCATGACGCTGCGCTACGATGAGGTTGGCAGGGCCGCGCGGTCGCTGCGCGTGACCATAGTCCCATTGGGCGTGCGCGAACCCGATGACTTCAAGGGGGCCTTCGATGCCATGCTGCGGGAGCGTCCCGATGCGCTTTTGATGGTGAGCGACACCCTCACGAGCCTCAACCGCAAGCGCGTCATCGACTTTGCCGCCGAGCATCGCATTCCTGCGATCTACGAATTCGGCTCCTTCGTTCGCGGCGGCGGATTGATGGCCTATGGCGCGCATTCCCAGGAGCAGTGGCGCCGCGTCGCCGCGTACGTGGACAAGATCCTCAAGGGCGCGAAGCCGGGCGACCTTCCCGTGGAGCAGCCGACCAAGTTCGAGTTGGTGGTGAACTTGAAGACCGCCAAGGCCCTCGGCATCACCATTCCGCAATCGCTGCTGTTGGCCGCGGACGAGGTGATCGAATGAGAATGCGAAGCCGGCAGGATGGGAACGTGACTCGACGCGACCTCCTGGCCCTCGGTGCGGCCAGTCTCCTGCCTTCGTGGGCGTTTGCCCAGTCGGCGCGCAAGCCGATCAAGATCGCCTGGTTTTCGGGCGGCACGATGGTCGACCAGCAGGCCTACGTGGATGCCTTCCGCGGTGGATTGCGCGAGCTGGGCTATGCCGAAGGGCGGGACTTCAGGATCGAGTATTTCTGGCGTGGCGAGACGATCAAGCCCTTCGGATGGCTGGCGAAGGACGTCGTGGGCAGCCGACCCGACGTCATCATGGCGACCTGCGAGGTGACCGCGGAGGCGGCGCAGAAGGTGACGAAGACGATTCCGATCGTGCTGACTGCATCCACCGACCCTGTGGCGGCCGGCGTTGTTCCGAATCTCGCGCGGCCCGGAGGCAATGTCACTGGCATTTCCTCGACACTGATCGACGTGAGTGTCAAGCGCGTCGAGCTGCTGAAGGAGTTGCTCCCCGCCGCCAGCAAGGTGGCGTTCGTGCAATGGCGCTACGAAAAGGTGGGCCCCCAGGAGCTGCAGGTCGTGGAGCGCGCGGCCACCACCCTGGGCCTTTCCTACCAGAGGTTCCAGGCCGAGGACGAAGGCGATTTCACGCGCGTGTTCGCCGAGATCCAGAAGGGGCGCTTCAGCGGCGCCCTCGACTTCGCGGGTCTCGCGGTGAGCTTTCCGTACATGGATCTCTTTCCCGAGCTGGCCCTGAAATTTCGGGTGCCCATGGTCTTTTTCATGCGCGAGATCGTGGAGCGCGGTGGCCTCATCTCCTATGGCCCGAGCGTGCCCGACGGCTTCCGTCGTTCGGCAGCCTATGTCGACCGGATCGCGAAGGGCGCGCGCCCTGGCGACCTGTCGATCGAGCAGCCAACCCAGTGGGAAATGTGCGTGAACGTGAAGACAGCGTCGTCGCTCGGTATCAAGGTGCCCGATACGATTCTGGTGCGTGCAGATCAGGTGATTCGTTGAGCGAAGCGCTCGACGAGGCCGCGATCTCGACGCCCTCCTCAGCGGGCACGCGAGGTGTCGAGCCGCAGTCGAAGATATCCGTCCGCCGCAGCCTCTTCTGGAAGTACTTCGTCATCATCATCGCGCTGGTGGGCGGCGCGCTGCTACTGTCCAGCGGGATCGCGCTCTACATTTCCTACGGCGCCTCGGCCGACGCGTTGAGCTCGCTGCAGCGGGAGAAGGCGGTCGCGGCCGCGGCCCGCATCGAGCAGTACATGGGCCAGATCGAGCTGCAGGTGGGCTTCGCTTCGCTGCAGCAGCTCGGCGCTTCGGCGATGGATCAACGCCGACTGGAATTCCACAAGATGCTGCGCCTTGTGCCCGCGGTGACCGACGTGAGCCATGTCGATTCCTCGGGCCGCGAGCAGATACTCGTTTCACGCGTGGCCATGGACAGCATGGGAGCCGCTCGCGACCGCTCCGAGGAGCCCGCGTTCCGCCAGGCCAAGTCCGGTTCGACGTGGTTCAGCCCTGTCTACTTCCGCAAGGGCACGGAGCCCTACATCACCATGGCGGTGCGCGGTCGCGGCGAGGCGGCCGCGGTGACCGTGGCGGAAATCAACCTCAAGTTCATCTGGGATGTGATCTCGCAGATCCGCGTCGGCACCAAAGGCAAGGCGTTCGTGGTCGACAGTCGCGGGCTGCTGGTCGCCGATCCGGACATCGGTCTCGTGCTACGCAAGACCGATCTTTCGACCTCGCCGCTCGTCGGCCAGGTGCTCGCCGCGAGCGAAAAGTCGGGTGCGGTGCACGCCGGAGGCGCGGAGCCGCTGCTG
>JBKJTM010000551.1:0-15238 GCA_046590805.1 Usitatibacter sp. | reverse complement strand
GCCGGTATAAGGCATGCGCAGCGTCTCGAGCGCGCCCTGGACGGTGCCGTCCTCGCCGAAGCGGCCGTGGAGCGCGATGAAGACGCGCTTGAATCCCTCGCGCCGCAGCTCGAAGATCTCGCGCTCGGCGGGGTCGAAGGGGTGGGCGTCGACGCCCTTGCTGCGCAGGGCCCCCAGCACCGCGTTGCCGGAGATGAGCGAGATCTCGCGCTCCGCCGAGGGCCCGCCCATGAGCACGGCGATCCTCTCGATCGCGCTCATTTGCCGTCTCCCACGATGCGCACCTCGCGGATCAGGGCGACGCCGGCGCCCTTGAGCACCTCGCCCTGCACGTGGTTCACCAGCGACTCGATGTCGGCCGCGGTGGCGCCGCCGATGTTGATGATGAAGTTCGCGTGCTTGGTCGAGACCTGGGCGCCGCCGAGCGTGAGGCCCTTCAGCCCGCACGATTCGATCAGCCGCGCCGCATGCTCGTTGGGCGGATTGCGGAAGACGCTGCCGGCATTGGGTTGGTTCAGGGGCTGCGAGGCGACTCGCTTCGAGAGGAGCTCGCGCATGCGCTTCATCGACGCCGCCTCGTCGCCGCGCGCGAAGACGAAGACGCCGGAGACGAACCACTCCTCGCCACCGCCCTTCAGCTCCACGTGCCGGTAGCCCACGTCGTAGTCCGTGGGCGGGCGCATCCGTACGGCCCCGGCGCGGTCCACCGTCTCCACGGCGATCACGTGCTCCCACGTCTCGCCGCCGTAGCAGCCGGCATTCATCGCCAACGCCCCGCCCAGCGTCCCCGGCACGCCGGCCAGCCACTCCCCGCCACCGCCCCCGTGCTTCGCCACGTAACGCGCGAGGTGCGGCGACGGCACACCGGCGCCCGCCCTGAACGTCGGCCGCATCGAAATTGGTGTCGGAGTCGTTTTCAACAAATCGTCTCCGACACCAATTTCCTTGATGCCCGTGAGGGCGTGGTGGGTGAAGACGACGGTGCCGTGGAAGCCGCCGTCGCGGACCAGCAGGTTGCTGCCCAGGCCGAGGAAGAGGATCGGCTCGCGGGGATCCAGGGTGCGCAGGAACGCGCAAAGGTCGGGGACGTCGGCGGGCTGGTAGAAGCGCCGAACGAGGCCGCCCGCGCGCCAGCTCACGTGCTTCGCCATCGGCTCGTCGTGGCGGAGCGTGCCCCTGAGCCCGGGGTGGGTGAGCGCCTGGAGGGAGGGGTCGCCGCTCATGTCCATCCTCAGCGTTTCCCGCCGGCCGGCGGCACCGCGAGCTCGGGGGCGAGGTGGCCGATGGAGCCCGCGCCCATCGTCAGCACCACGTCGCCATCGCGCACCCGCGAGAGCACCGCGTCGCGCATCCCGGAAGTCTTCTCGACGAACAGGGGCTCCACCTTTCCGGTCACGCGCACCGCGCGCGCGAGCGCACGCCCGTCGGCGGCCACGATCGGCGGCTCGCCCGCGGGATAGACGTCGGCGAGCACCAGCTCGTCGGTGGTGGAGAGCACGCGCACGAAGTCCTCGAACAGGTCGCGCGTGCGGGTGAAGCGATGCGGCTGGAATGCGAGCACCAGGCGCCGATCGGGAAAGGCGCCGCGCGCCGCGGCGATCGTGGCCGCCATCTCCGCGGGGTGGTGGCCATAGTCGTCGACCAGCGTGAAACTGCCGCCCGCGGCGATCGGCACATCGCCATAGCGCTGGAAGCGCCGGCCCACGCCGCTGAACTCCGCGAGTCCCTTGGCGATCGCGGCATCCTCCGCGCCAACCTCGCGCGCCACGGCGATCGTCGCGAGCGCGTTCAGGACGTTGTGCATGCCGGGAAGGTTCAGCATCACGTCGAGCGCGGGCGTTCGACCGTCCCGGCTGACCGCATCGAAGCGCATGCGGCCGCCATCCCAGCGCACGTTGCGCGCGCAGAGATCCGCGTCCTGCGCCATTCCGTAGGTCAGCATCGGCCGCGTCACCGACGGCATGATGGCGCGCACGTGCGGGTCGTCCTTGCACACCACCGCGAGGCCGTAGAACGGCAGGTGGCCGAGGAACTCCACGAAGGTGCTCTTCAGCTTCTCGAAGTCCTGCCCGTACGTCTCCATGTGGTCGGCGTCGATGTTGGTGACGACCGAGATCACCGGCTGCAGGTAGAGGAACGACGCATCGGACTCGTCGGCCTCGGCGACCAGCAGCTCGCCCTTGCCAAGGCGCGCGTTGGTGCCGATGGAGTTCAACCGCCCGCCGATCACGCAGGTGGGATCGAGCCCCGCCTCGGCGAGCACCGCCGCGATCAGCGACGTGGTCGTGGTCTTGCCGTGCGTCCCGGCCACCGCGATGCCCTGCTTGAAGCGCATCAGCTCGGCCAGCATCATCGCGCGCGGCACCACCGGCACGTGCAGCTCCCGCGCGCGCAGCACCTCGGGGTTGTCGGGCTTGACCGCGGTCGAGGTCACCACCGCATCGGCATCGGCGACGTTCGCCGCCGCATGCCCGATGGCGATGCGAATCCCCATCTGCCTGAGGCGCCGCACCGGCGGGCTCTCGGAGATATCGGAGCCGCTCACCGAGTAGCCCAGGCTCGCGAGCACCTCGGCGATGCCCGACATGCCCGAGCCGCCGATGCCGACGAAGTGGATGCGCTTCACTTTATGCCGCACGCGCCATCTCCTCGCAGAGGTCCGCGCAGCGGCGCGTGGCATCGGGCTTGCCGAGCGCTCGCGCCCGGGTGGCGATGTCGAGAAGGCGCTGGCGCGTGAGCCCGCGCAACGCATCGGCAAGCATCGCGGGCGAGGTCTCGAGTTGCTTCATCGCGATCCCCGCGCCGCGATCGGCGAGGAACGCGGCGTTCGCGGCCTGCTCGTCGGCCACGAACCACGGCAGCGGAAAGAGGATCGCGGCGATGCCCGCCGCGGCGATCTCGGCCACGGTGATCGCGCCCGACCGGCATACGAGCACGTCGCACCACGCATAGCGCGCTGCCATGTCGTCGATGAAGGGCAGCACTTCGGCGGTCACGCCGGCGGCATCGTAGGCGCCGCGCAGGCCCGCGAACAGCTTCTCGCCCGCCTGGTGCACGACCTCGGGCCGCTCGCCGGGCGCCATCGCGGCGAGCGCCGCGAGCACCAGATCGTTCATCGTCTGCGCGCCGAGGCTGCCGCCCACCACCAACAGGCGCAACCTTCCGTCCCGATCGGCCATGCGCACCGCCGGCAAAGGCAATGCCGCGATCTCGCCGCGCACCGGCGTCCCCAGCCACTCGACGCGCTTCGGCTTCGGCACCGCGTTCGCCCACTGTTGAGCGACCGGCCGGTCGAACGCGCCTTCCATGCCCACGACCACGCGGTCCGCCACCGGCGCCAGCGCCCGGTTGGCGATGCCCGCCACCGCGCCGGGCTCGTGCACCACCAGGGGCTTGCCGAATAGCGCCGCCATCATGCCGCCGGGAAAAGCGACATAGCCGCCCATCGAGAGCACCACGTCGGGACGAATGCGCCGGATCGCCGCCGCCGATTGCCAGAAGGACACCAGGATCCGCAGCGGCAGCGCCAGCCAGGCGACCACGCCCTTGCCGCGCACGCCGCTCGCGTTCACGGTCACCAGCGGGAAGCCCGCCTGCCTCACCAGCTTGTTCTCCATCCCCGCGGGCGTGCCCATCCAGTGGATCGACCAGCCGCGCGCCTTCAGCTCGTTGGCGATCGCGATGCCGGGGAATATGTGGCCACCGGAACCGGCGGCCATTATGAGAATCGTCTGGCTCATCGCGAGCAGCTCCCGCGCCGCGGGAGATCGCCGCCAGCAAAGTCGGGGTTCCTCTCGACCCGGCCGTTCTTCTTCCCAGCGCAGGGGAGGGATCTCCCTACAGCGGAACGGTCGGATTCCTTGCGCTTCTCCGATCCCGCGGCGAGCGGGGCAACGTCCTCTCGAGAGGAACCCCAAGACTTTGCTGGTGGCTCTGAAGCGGCGGTGGCTGCGGCGAGGATCGCGGTGTGCGGCCAACGCAGTGGCCGCTGCCCACAGAGAGTCTGGTGCGACCGATCCACGGGGGACGTCGACGAGGCGGTTGCTCTCGAGAGGACGTTGCCCCGCTCGCCGCGGGATCGGAGAAATGCAACGAGTTCGAACGTAACTACTGTAGTGAGCTCCCTCCCCGTTGATGGGGAGAAGAACGGCCGGGTCGAGAGCAACCGCCTCGGCGACGTCCCCGCCCATTTACCGGGTTGGGTAATCACGTCCGACCACCCTTCATCAGGTACCGGTTCTCCCAATCGATCCGCAGCAGGATCGCGAGCGCCATGCAGTTCACCACGATGCCGGTGCCACCGTAGGAGAGCAGCGGCAGCGTGAGGCCCTTGGTCGGCAGCAGCCCCATGTTCACGCCCATGTTGATGAACGCCTGCACCGCCAGCCACACGCCGATGCCCTGCGCCACCAGCGCGGCGTAATAGCGCTCGAGGCTCGCCGCCTGCCGGCCGACCGCGAACGCCCGGTGCACGACGAACAGGAAGAGGGTGATCACCGTCACCACGCCGGCGAAGCCGAGCTCCTCGGCGATCACCGCGAGCAGGAAATCGGTGTGCGCCTCGGGAAGGTAGAAGAGCTTCTCGACGCTCGCGCCCAGGCCCACGCCCAGCCATTCGCCGCGGCCGAAGGCGATCAGCGAGTGCGACAGCTGGTAGCCCTTGCCGTACGCGTCCGACCAGGGGTCCATGAAGCCGAGGATCCGCTGCAGGCGATACGGCGAGGAGAAGATCATCACCCCGAACGCGAACGCGAGCAGCACCGCGAGGCCGGCGAACAGGCGCCAGTTGAGGCCGCCCAGGAAGAGCACCGCCATCGCGATCGCGGTCACCACCACCAGCGCGCCGAAATCGGGCTCGCGCAGCAGGACGAAGGCGATGAAGATCATCACGCCGAACATCGGCAGGAATCCCTTCCTGAAGTCGTCCATGAAGGCGGCCTTGCGCACCGTGTAGTCGGCGGCGTAGAGCACCACGAAGAGCTTGAGGAGCTCCGAGGGCTGGAAGGTGGCGAACCCCAGGGAGATCCAGCGCTTCGCGCCGTTCACCTCGCGGCCCACGCCGGGGATCAGCACCGCGATCAGCATCGCGATGCCGAGGATGAAGAGCCAAGCCGACGCTTTCTGCCAGAGCCGCACCGGCACGCGGAAGAGCGCGACCGCGAAGGCGAGGCCGATGGCGAGGTAGAGCGAGTGGCGCAGCAGGAAATAAGTCGGCTTGAAGCCGGTGAAGCGCTCCGCCTCGGCCATCGCGATCGAGGCGGAGTAGACCATCACCAGGCCCACGGCCGCGAGGAGCAGCGCCGACCACAGCAGCGCCGGGTCGAGGGGGGATTCGCGGCGGGCCGGGTTGTAGAGCATCAGCCGCCCTGCCTCCGGGAAAACGCCCGGGCGGCTTCGGCGAACACGTCGCCGCGATGGCCGTAGTTGCGGAACATGTCGAAGCTCGCGCACGCGGGCGAGAGCAGCACCGCATCGCCCTGGCGAGCGATGGCGGCCGCCGACTCGACCGCCTCTTCCATCGTCGCGGCGCTCTTCACCTGCACGCCGGTGTCCGCGATCGCCGCGGCGATGGCCGGCGCGTCGCGGCCGATCACGACCACGGCGCGCGCATGTGCCTTCACCGCGGCCGCGAGCGGCGCGAAATCCTGTCCCTTGCCGTCGCCCCCGGCGATCAGCACCACCGGCGCGTCGAAGCCCTCGAGGGCCGCGACCGTGGCGCCCACGTTGGTGCCCTTGGAATCGTCGAAGAAGCGCACCCCGTTCGCCTCGGCGATGAGCTCGACGCGGTGGCGCAGGCCCTTGAATTCGCGCATCGCCTGGGCGAGAGGCGCGCGCGGCGCGCCGATCGCCGAGACGAGCGCATGCGCGGCGAGCCCATTGGCGGCGTTGTGCAATCCCTTCATCGCCATCCACTCGGTGGCGATGAGGTTCTCGTCGCCGCGGCGCATGAATTTCCTCGAGGCGTCGAAGCCCCACTCGGTCTCGTCGCGCGGCACGCCCAGGCCGAAGGAAAACGCCCGCGCTCCGCCCGCCATGCCCGCGCTCCACGCGTCGTCACGATTCACCACCCGCGCCTTCGCGTGCCGGAAGATGCGCTGCTTCGCCCGCGCATAGGCCGCCATCGAGTCGTAGCGGTCCATGTGGTCCTGGGTGAGGTTCAGCATCGCCGCGGCGTCGAGCACCAGCGACGACGTGGTCTCCAGCTGGTAGCTGGAGAGCTCGATCACGAAGAGATCCGCGTCGCGGCAATCGGGCAAGGCGAGCGCGTCCAGCACCGGCAGCCCGATGTTGCCGGCGACGAGGGTGCGGTAGCCGGCGCGCTCGCCCATGGCCCCGGCGAGCGCGGTGACCGTGGACTTGCCGTTGGTGCCGGTTATTCCGAGCACTCGCGCTCCGGGCGCGACGCGCGCGACCTCGCGGGCGAAGATCTCGACGTCGCCGACCACCTCGATGCCGCGGTCGACGGCGGCACGCAATAGCGGCTCGCGGAGCGCAACGCCCGGACTCGCAACGACCGTGTCCACGCCCTCCAGGAGCGCTTCATCGAAGGGTCCGGGCGCGAAGCCCACATCGGGGTGATCCGCGCGGAGCGCTCCCAGGCCCGGAGGCGCCGCTCGCGTATCGGCCGCGCGCAGCCGCGCGCCGTGGCGCGCGAGCCAACGAATGCTCGAAAGCCCCGAGTCGCCCAGGCCGAGAACGAGAATGTCCTTGCCTTGCCATTCGCCATGAGTCATCTCCCCTTTCTCTCTAGCGCAGCTTCAACGACGACAGGCCGACGAGGACCAGCATCATGGTGATGATCCAGAAGCGCACCACCACCTGGTTCTCCTTCCAGCCCTTCAGTTCGTAGTGGTGGTGCAGCGGCGCCATGCGGAAGACGCGCTTGCCGGTCAGCTTGAAGCTGGCTACTTGGATAATCACGGAGAGGGTCTCGACCACGAAGACGCCGGCCATGATCAGCAGCACGATCTCCTGGCGCACGACGAGGGCCACCATGCCGAGCGCCGCGCCGAGCGCCAGCGCCCCCACGTCGCCCATGAAGACTTCCGCCGGATAGGCGTTGAACCAGAGGAAGGCGAGACCCGCCCCCGAGATCGCGCCGCACATGATGGCGAGCTCGCCCGCGCCCGCGATCAGCGGGAAGCCGAGGTATTTCGCGAACACCGCGTTGCCCGACACGTACGCGAACACCGCAAGCGCCGAGGCGATCATCACCGTCGGCATGATCGCCAGGCCGTCGAGGCCGTCGGTGAGGTTCACCGCGTTGGAGGTGCCGACCACCACGAAGTAGCCGAGGATCATGAATCCGATCGTGCCGAGCGGGATCGCCACCGTCTTGAAGAACGGCACGATGAGCTCGGTCTGCTGCGGCAGCTTCGCGCTGTAGGCGAGCACCGCCACGGCGACGATCGCGATCAGCGACTGCCAGAAGATCTTCGCCTTCGCCGACAGGCCCTTCGGGTTGCGGTGCACGACCTTGCGCCAGTCGTCGACCCAGCCGATCACGCCGAACCCGAGCGTGGTGAGGAGGCAGATCCACACGTAGCGGTTCTTGAGGTCCGCCCAGAGGAGGGTGGTGATCGCCACCGACACCAGGATCAGCGCCCCGCCCATGGTGGGCGTCCCCGACTTGACGAGGTGCGTCTGCGGGCCGTCGTCGCGCACCGACTGCCCGATCTTGTAGGCCGCGAGCTTGCGGATCATCGTCGGTCCCACGATGAAGGAGATGATCAGCGCGGTGAGCGCCGCCAGCACCACGCGCAGCGTGATGTAGCTGAAGACGTTGAAGGCGCGCACGTACTTCTCGAGGTACTCCGCCAGCTCAAGCAGCATCGTCGCCTCCCGGTTGCGCGAGCGCATCGGCGACGCGCTCCATCTGCATGAAGCGCGATCCCTTCACGAGGAAGGTCGCGCCGTGTGCCGCTTCGCGCCGCGCGGCCTCGATGAGCGCGGAGCGGTCGTCGAAGTGCCGCGCCCCGGCGCCGAAGGCGCGCCCCGCCTCGCGGCTCGCCTCCCCCAGCGTGAACAGCGCCTCGATGCCGGCGTGGCGCGCGGCCTCGCCCACTTCGGCATGCATCGCCGCGGCCTCGCCGCCCAGCTCGCCCATGTCGCCCATCACGAAGACGCGCTTGCCTTCCTGCGCGGCGAGGACATCGATCGCGGCGCGCATCGATTCGGGATTGGCGTTGTAGCTGTCGTCGATCACCCACGCGCCCGCCGGCCCGCGGCGGCGCTGCAGCCGCCCCGGGACGCCGGGGAATTCGCCCAGTCCCTGCTGCATCGCGTCGACCGGGATGCCGAGCGCGTGGGCGGCGGCGCACGCCGCGAGCGCGTTGCGCAGGTTGTGCTCGCCCGCGACGTGAAGCGTCACCGCGAAGGCGTCGTGGGGCGTGACGATGCGCATCTGCGGGCCGGCGGCGGTGGCGCGCACGTCGGCGCCCGCGCCCAGGCCGAAGGTGACGATGCGCCGGCCGGCGTTGAGCGACTTCCAGTAGGCCGCGCGCGGATCGTCCTCGTTCACCACCGCGACGCCGTTGGCCCTGAGGCCGGCGTAGATCTCGCCCTTGGCGCGCGCGATCGCCTCCACGCTGCCGAGGATGCCGACGTGCGCGCGGTGGGCGTTGTTCACGAGGGCGACGGTGGGCTGGGCGATGCGGGTGAGATAGCCGATCTCGCCCTCGTGGTTCATACCCATCTCGATCACGGCGTAGTGGTGATGCTCGCGCAGCTCGAGCAGCGTGAGCGGCATGCCGATGTCGTTGTTGAGGTTGCCCTCGGTCGCGAGGACGAGCGCGCGGTCGCCGCAGTGCACCGCGAGGATCGCGGCCAGCATCCCCTTCACCGTCGTCTTGCCGTTGCTGCCGGTGAGCGCCACCACGGGCAGCGTGTGGCGCGCGCGCCAGTGCGCGGCGAGCCTGCCGAGCGCGGCGCGGGTGTCGTCCGCGATCACCAGGGGCGTCTGCGCATGGGACCGCGAGACCAGCGCCGCCACCGCGCCGCGTGAGCGCGCCTCGCCGACATGCTGGTGCCCGTCGAAGCGCTCGCCCTTCAACGCCACGAAGAGCTCGCCCGGCGCGATCGTGCGGCTGTCGGTGCTCACGCCGCCGAAGGCCACCGCCTCGCCCTCGACGCGGCCGCCGACAGCCAGGGCCGCCTCGCGAAGATCCATCATCATCCCGGCGCGGGCGCTCACGGCTTCGCTCCGTCCCATTGCGCCAGCGCGGCCGAGGCCACCTCGCGATCGCTGAACGGATGCCGCACGCCCGCGATCTCCTGGTAGGTCTCGTGGCCCTTGCCCGCGAGCAACACGACGTCGCCCGGGCGCGCGTGGTGGATCGCGGAGAAGATCGCCACCTGGCGGTCCTCGATCGCCTCGGCTGGGGACGGACCCTGGTTTACGCCGTTGCCTGGTTCAGGGTCCGTCCCCGGTCTTGGAATACCCGCCATGATCTGCGCGATGATCGCGTGCGGGTCCTCGGTGCGCGGGTTGTCGCTCGTCACCACGACGTGGTCGGAGAGCTTCGACGCGGCCTCGCCCATCAGCGGGCGCTTGCCGGGATCGCGGGCGCCGCCGCAGCCGAACACGCAGACGAGGCGATGGGGAGCGCGCACCGCGGCGCGCAGCGCCTGCAGCGCCTTCTCCAGCGCGTCGGGGGTGTGCGCGTAATCGATCACCACCAGCGGCAGGTCACCGCCGCCGATGCGCTCCAGCCGGCCGGGCACCGGCTGCAACGCGCTCACCGCATCGATGGCCGCCTCGAATGCGATGCCCGAGGCGATCAACGCGCCGAGGACCGCGAGCAGATTCGAGACGTTGAACGCGCCCAGGACCCGCGAGCTCACGTCCGCCGAGCCCCATTCACTCGTGACGCGGAACTTGACGCCGGCGTCGGAGAGGACGACGTCGTCCGCGCGCAGGCGGGGACGCAAGCTTGGGTCCCGGCCTTCGCCGGGACGACGATCGTCACCCCGGCGCAGGCCGGGGTCCAATTGCCCTGCAGTGCCGTAGGTGATCACGTCGAGCGGCCCGCCCGCGAGCTTCGCCGCGAATTCCACGCCGCACGCGTCGTCCACGTTGATCACCGCGTGCTTGAGGCCGCGCGCGGAGAAGAGGCGGAATTTCGCCTCGGCGTAGCTCTCCATCGTGCCGTGGTAGTCGAGGTGGTCGCGCGTGAGGTTGGTGAACACCGCCGCGTCGTACTTGATGCCGCCCACCCTTCCCTGGTCGAGCCCGTGGCTGGAGACTTCCATCGCCACCACGCGCGCGCCGCGGCGCAGGTACTCCGCGAGCGAGCGCTGCAGCAGGATCGGGTCCGGGGTGGTGTTCTTGCCCTCGACCCGCTCGCCGACCATGCCGTTGCCGAGCGTGCCGACCACGGCGGCGCGGCGGCCGAGCGCGTCTGAGGCCGCGGCGATCCATTGCGACACCGAGGTCTTGCCGTTGGTGCCGGTGACGCCCGCGACCCAGAGCGACTCCGACGGGTTGCCGTGGACGTGGCCGGCGATCTCCGAGATGCGCCCGCGAAGATTGTCGATGCCGAGGTTGGGCACGTCCCACGCCTCGTTCCAGGTGAACGCGGCGCGCTCCCACAGCACCGCGGCCGCGCCGCGCACGATCGCCTCGGCAATGTAGTCGCGCCCGTCGAGCGCCGTGCCGGGGAAGGCGGCGAAGATCGATCCCATCTTCACCGCGCGCGAGTCCGCGGTGAGGTCGGCGAGCGGCACGCCCAGCTGCGCCAGGCGGTCGAGCAGCTTCATGCCCTCGGTGCGCACGAAATCGGGCGAGGCGATCATCCCGCGACCTTCCTCGCGGGCGCCGCGGCGCGGGTTGTCTCGTCGGCCGCGGGCATGGGCGCGGCGAGATTCATGGCGGGCGCTGCGTCGGGCGGCACCGCCATCATGCGCAGCGCCGAGCCCATCACCGAGGAGAACACCGGTGCGCTCACGTCGCCGCCGAAGTACTTGGCGCCGGTGGGCTCGTCCAGCATCACCGCGACGATGAATCGCGGGTTGCTCACCGGGCCGAAGCCCACGAACGACGAGACGTATTTCTTCTCCGCGTAGCCGCCGTCCTCGGGCTTGTGCGCGGTGCCGGTCTTGCCGGCGACGCGATAGCCCGGGACCTGCGCGCGCGGCGCGGTGCCGCCCGCCATCGTCGCCATCTCCATCATCAGCGTCACCTGGGCGGCGCTCTCGCGCGTCACCAGCGGCTTGCCGATCGGCTGCGCGTCGCGGCGCAGGAGCGACAGCGGCAGCAGCTGGCCCTCGTTGGTGAAGACGGTGTAGGCGCGCGCGACCTGCAGCAGCGACACCGAGATGCCGTGCCCGTAGGCCATCGTCGCCTGCTCGATCGGGCGCCACTGAGCCCACGGCCGCAGCAGGCCTTTCGCCTCGCCCGGGAATCCGGTCTGCGGCGCGACGCCGAAGCCGAGCTCGCGGTAGAAGGTGCCCATGCGCTCGGCGGGCATCGCGAGCTGGATCTTCGCCGTGCCGATGTTCGACGACTTGGCGATCACCTGGGTGACCGAGAGCGTGCCGAGCGGGTGCGAGTCGTTGATCGTCCAGCCGCCGATCTTCATCGGGCCGGTCTCGACCAGGGTGCCGGGCTTCACGATCCCGGAGTCGAGTGCCGCGGCGATGGTGAACGGCTTCAGCGTCGAGCCGGGCTCGAAGAGGTCGGTCACCGACCGGTTGCGGGTCTGGCGTCCGGTCACGTTGGCGCGATTGTTGGGGTTGTAGTCGGGCTGGTTCACCAGCGCCAGGATCTCGCCCGACCGGGCGTCGAGGATCGCGAGCGAGCCGCCCCTCGCCTTGTGCGTCGCCACCGCGCCCTTCAGCTCGCGATGCGCGAGGAACTGCAGGCGCTGGTCGATGGCGAGCGTCACCTCCTCGCCGTCGCGCGGCGGGCGCACGCTCTCCACGTCCTCGACGATGCGGCCCTTGCGGTCCTTGATCACCTTGCGGCTGCCGGGAACGCCGGCGAGGCGCTTCTGGGCGGCGAGCTCGATGCCCTCCTGCCCCTGGTCCTCGATGCCGGTAAAGCCAACGACGTGCGACATCACCTCGCCCGCGGGATAGAAGCGCCGGAACTCGCGTTGCTGGAACACGCCCGGGATCCTCAACGCCATCACCTTCGCCGCCTGGTCGGGCGAGATCTGGCGCTTGAGGAAGGCGAACTGGCGATCCTTTCGGTCGATTTTCTGGCGCAGCTCCTCCACCGGCATCGCGAGCGCGCGGGCGAGCGCGCGCTCCTGGCCCTCGTCGATATCGAATTCCTCCGGGCTCACCCAGATCGACTCCACCGGCGAGGAGATCGCCAGCAGCTGGCCGTTGCGGTCCTTGACCGGCCCGCGCGAGGCGGCCATCTCGATCACGCGGCCGTATCTCGCCTCGCCCTTGGCCTTGAGGAAGTCGGTGTCGAGCGCCTGCAGATAGAAGGCGCGACCGGCGAGGACCGCGAACCCGCCCATGGCGACGATCAGCACCAGGCGCGAGCGCCAGCCCTCGAGCTTCAGCCTCAGCTCCGGGGTGCGCTTCTCGAACTTCATCGTGCCGCCCCTGCCTTCGCGGGCGCCACGGTGACCACCACCGTGCTCGTGGCGTCCGGCAGGCGCATGCCGAGCTCCTTCGCGGCCACCGCCTCGAGGCGCTTGTGCGTGGCCCAGGTGCTCTGCTCCAGCTGCAGCTGGGTGAATTCCTCGTCGAGCTTCTTCGCCGCCGCCTGGCCGACCTCGAGGTCGTTGAAGTACTTGCGCGCGCGATGCTGCGAGGTGACGACCCCCATGGCGCATGAGATGACGAGGATGAGGATGAGCACGCTGAGTCGTCCCACCTACCGGGGCTTGCCCAAAACCGGGGACGGACCCCAGGCGCGTGAACCGGGGTCCGTCCCCACCTTCTCCGCCACGCGCAGCACGGCGCTGCGCGAACGGGGATTGCGCCGCACCTCGGCCTCGTCCGCCTTCACCGCCTTGCCGACGAGCGTGAGCTGCGGCTTCGGCAGCTCGGAGGCGCGCACCGGCACGCCGCGCGGCAGGTGGTCCGCGGTCGCGCGGTCGCGCATGAAGCGCTTCACGATGCGGTCCTCGAGCGAGTGGAAGCTGATCACCGCGAGACGCCCGCCGGGCTCGAGGAGGTCGGCCGCCTGCGGGAGCGTCACCTCCAGCTCTTCAAGCTCCTGATTGACGTGAATCCGAACAGCCTGAAAGGTGCGGGTCGCCGGATGCTGGCCCGGCTCGCGCGTGCGTACCGCGCCACCCACGACCTCGGCAAGTTGCCGGGTGGTGCGGAAAGGCTCGATTCCCCTTGCCGCAACAATCTTTGCTGCAACTGCCTTAGCAAACCGTTCTTCCCCATAGGTGAAGATCACCTCCCTGATTTCTTTTTCTTCGGCCCGGTTGAGCCACTCGGCCGCGGTCTGGCCGCGGCTCGTATCCATGCGCATGTCCAGGGGACCATCCCTCAGGAAGGAGAACCCGCGGCGGGCATCGTCCAGCTGCGGGCTCGACACGCCCAGGTCGAGCAGCACGCCGGCCACCGCATCGACCCCGCGTTCGGCAAGCTGCGCGGTCATGCCGGAGAACCTCCCGTGGATCAGCTCAAGACGCGGATCTTGGAGCGCGCGATCCGAATGCGCCGCGGGGTCCTGATCAAGAGCGAGAAGTCTTCCGCGAACACCGAGACGGGCAAGGATGGCCGCGCTGTGCCCGCCGCGACCAAAGGTGCCATCGACATAGGTTCCGTCTTGGCGGATGCGGAGGGCAGACATGCTTTCTTCGAGAAGGACCGGGACATGGGAAACCTCGCTCACGGGGGAAGGGGTTTGACGACTCGGGCTTCGCTCTCTGGAGGAGGCGGCTTCGGACCCAGGGTCGTCATCCGCATCACAGAGAGAAGTTCTCCATCCCCGGAGGCAGGTTGGTGCCGCCTCCGGACCGCAGTGCCTCGAATTGCGCGTTCCACGCGTCGAGGTCCCAGATTTCGAAATGCGTGCCCTGGCCGGCGAGCATCACCTGCCGCTCGATGCGCGCGTAGGCGCGCAGCTCGGGCGAGATCAGCAGGCGCCCCGCGGAATCGGGCTCGCACTCACCGGCGAAGCCGATCAGCAGCCGCTTCCACAGGCTTGCCTGGCGGTTGGTGCTGGGGAAGGCCATCACCTGCGCGCGGATCGGTTCCCACGCAGGCATCGGATAGAGCAGCAGGCAACCGTCGGGATGCGCGGTGAGCACCAGCTTCACCGTGCCGCCGGCCGTCAACGGATCTCGCGACCGCGTTGGCAATGCCATGCGGCCCTTCGCATCCAGGTTGATCTGCGTTGCCCCTTGAAACAAAATTCCTCCCACTTTTTCCCACGCCTGCACACTGTAGTGAGCGAGCTACATCCAGTCAAGCCCTTATTTGAGCAATTTTTGCTTGTGCGACAAGGGCTTAGCGGAGGTTTTTAGCGCAGTTTCACGGTCCGGAAAGTGAGTTTTTTCAGGTACTTACAGAATGCAGTGAAAGTAACTTAGCAAGAGCAGGCTCGCGCCATGAGCCTGCGGCATGCTCCTCCCGGCCCATGATGCTGCGGCGCACAAAAAAAGAGGCCGCCCGCAGGCGGCCTCTCACGTGACTCTCCTGCAGCGGCTGCGCTAGCCGCCCTTTCCCTTGCCGTTGCCGCCGGCGTTGCCCTTGCCGTTGCCGCCAGCATTGCCCTGGGCAGTGGTTATGCCGGCCGGATTGCCGCCGGTGCCGCTCACGACGCCGGCGCCGGGGGTGGGATTGCCGTGCAGCGAAGCGCTGGAGCCTGCGGACGCACCGCCCGCGGTGACGACGCCGCGCCCATACGCATTGCCTCGCTGGGTGGTGATGGCGCCTTCGGCTGTCGTGATCCCTCGCGAAGAAGCCGGATTGGCGGCGCCGCCCGCGGCGGTGGTGATGCCCGGCGATTTGCCGCTCGCACCGGCCGCCGTCGTGACGCCCGAGGACTTGCCGGCGGCCGTGGCGACCTTGGAGGTCGAAGACGTGGTGCCCGCAGTGGTGCCGGTGCCAGCGCCCGTGGGAATCGTCGCCACCTTCGCATGCGCCATCTTCAGCTGGCTCACCACCGGGCCGACCTTGGTGCCGCCCGCCTTGGCGATCTCGCCCCAGCCCATGCCGTCGACGCGCATCTGCAGCACGCCGCGCAAAGTGGTCGTGGTCGTGGTGCCGTTGGCGGCGCTCAACGGCGGCAGCGTCTCGGTGACCAACGCCAACGGCA
>JBKJTM010000340.1:0-4789 GCA_046590805.1 Usitatibacter sp. | reverse complement strand
CAGCAGCGTGCTCTTGCCCGAGCCCGACGCGCCGACGATCGCCACCGACTCACCGCGCGCCACGTCGAAATTCACGCCACGCAGTACCGGCACCGCCACGTCGCCGAGGCCGAAGGTCTTTGCCAGGCCCCGGCAGGAGAGGATCGACGCGCCCTCACTCATATCGCAGCGCCTCGGCTGGATTCACCCGCGAGGCCCGCCAGCTGGGATAGAGCGTCGCCACCAGCGAGAGCACGATCGAGACCGTCGCCACCCACGCCACGTCGCGCCAGTGCAGGTCCGAGGGCAGCTCGGTGATGTAGTACACCTCGCGCGACAGGATCTGGAAGTTGAACGCGCGCTCGATCGCCGGCACCACCACGTCGATGTTGAGCGCGGTGAGGATGCCGCCGCCCACGCCGATCAGCGTTCCCACCAGGCCGATGAGGACGCCCTGCACCACGAAGATCTGCATGATGCTCGCGGGCGACGCGCCCAGCGTGCGCAGGATGGCGATGTCCGGATGCTTGTCGGTGACCGCCATCACCAGCGTGCTCACCAGGTTGAAGGCCGCCACCGCGATGATCAGCGTGAGGATGATGAACATCATCCGCTTCTCGATCTGGATCGCGCGGAAGTAGTTCACGTTCTGCTGCGTCCAGTCGGACATCTGCGCCTCGCGCGGCAGCTGCCTCGCGAGCTCTCTCGCGATGCGCGGGGCGCCGTCGACGTCGCGCACCTTGAGGCGCACACCGCTCACCGCGTCGCCCATGCGGTAGAGAAGCTGGGCGTCTTCCATGCGCGCGAGCGCGAGAGCGGAGTCGAACTCGTTGTGGTCGAGGGAAAAGACGCCCACCACGGTGAACTGCTTCAACCGCGGCATCAGCCCCGCGGGCGTGACCTGGCCCTGCGGCGAGATGAGCGTCACCCGGTCGCCGACGCGCAACTGGAGGGCGCGCGCGATGCCGATCCCGACCACGATGCCGAACTCGCCCGGCCTCAACGCCGTGGTGCTGCCCGAAACCATGTGCTTGCTGAAGTCGGCGACCTGGTCCTCCAGCTCCGGGACGATGCCGCGCACGTAGACGCCGCGCACCGCGGAGCCGGTGGAGAGCAAGCCCTGGGCCTGGACGAACGGGGCCGAGCCCACGACATCAGGATGCTGGCGGGCCGTCTTCGAGAGCCCCTCCCAGTCCGCGAGGCCCGCCTCCGGCCCCAGCACCTGGATGTGCGCGGCCGCCCCGAGGATGCGGGCACGGATTTCCTTCTCGAAGCCGTTCATCACCGACATCACGGTGATCAGCGCCCAGATGCCGAGGGCGATGCCGATCATCGAGATGAACGAGATGAAGGAGATGAAATGCGTGCGGCGCTTGGCGCGCGTGTAGCGCAGGCCGACGTAAAGCTCGAAAGGTCGCAAGGCGTGAATAAATGGTGTCGGAGTCGAATTATCCGACAAATCGACTCCGACACCATTTTCGCCCGGTATCCTTTCGGGGTGCCTCTCGACTTGCTCGTCCCGGACCTCCTGTCCCTGGGCGAGGACCCCTCCCTCCTATCGCAGCTGCGCATGCCCGCCCTCGAGCGCTGGCTCGCCCGTGGCGACACGGCGCGCCGTCCGGAGCGGGGGCTCGTGGATCTGCTCGCCAACGCGTTCTCGCTCGCGGCGCCCCCGCCGGTGGCCGCGGTGACTCTCGCCGGGGACCGCGTGCGCATGGAGGGAGGATGGTTGCGCGCCGATCCAGTGCACCTGCGCGTGAAGCAGGATGCCGTGGCGCTGCACCACTCGGCGATGCTCGGCGTCACGCGCGAGGAGGCGAACGCCCTGGTGGCGGAGCTACAGCGGCACTTCGGAGTCGATGGGCTGGAGTTCCATGCGCCCGTTCCGGAGCGCTGGTATGTCCGGGTGCCCCAGGGCGAGCTGCCGACGACGGTCGCGCTGGAAGCCGCCCTCGGCCGCAACATCTTCGGCCTCCTGCCGCGTGGCGGCGGGCACCTCAACTGGCCCTCGGTCCTCACGGAATCGCAGATGCTGCTCTCCGGGCACGAGGTGAACGTCCGCCGCGAGGCGCAGGGCCGGCCGGCGATCAACAGCGTCTGGTTCTGGGGTGAGGGCATGACGCCGGAGACGGTCGCGAAGCCCTACGCGCTGGTCTACGCGGACGAGCCTTTCGCCCGCGGCCTGGGAGCGCTCTCCGGCACCCGCGTCGCCGCCCTGCCCCGCGGCGCTTCGAGCCTGGACGCGGTCGCTCCGGGCGAGACGGCGCTCGCGGTGCTCGATTCGCTCACCGCGGCATCGCGACGCGGCGACCGCGACGCATGGCTGCAGGCCGCGGCTCAGGTCGATATCGATTGGTTCGTGGACCTGCGCGACGCGATCGAGCGCTTCGACGCGGTGCGCATCATCCTGCCCGCGGGCAACGACACGCTGGTCGCCAGCGTCACCGCCGGCACGCGCTGGCGCTGGCTGCGCCGCACGAAGCCCCTCGCCGCCCATGGCTGAGATCGCCGCCCGGGCGATCGACGAGGCGGCGCGCGCGCGCCTGGTGGCCGCCGGCTGCGATCCGCGGCTCGCGCCGCTCTACGCCGCGCGCGGGTTGGGCTGCCTCGAAGACCTGGCGACCACGCTCAGGTCGCTCGCCGCGCCCGAGGGCTTGAGCCACATCGACGACGCCGCGCGCCTGCTGGCCGACGCCATCGCCGCCGGCAGCCGCATGCTGATCGTCGCCGACTACGACGCCGATGGCGCGACCGCTTGCGCGGTGGGCGTGCGCGCGCTGCGATCGATGGGCGCGCACGTCGACTACATCGTCCCCAACCGCTTCGAGCATTCGTACGGCCTGTCGCCCGAGATCGTGCGCGAGGCGGCCAAGCGATCGCCGGACCTGCTGATCACCGTCGACAACGGCATCGCCGCGGTCGAGGGCATCGCGGAGGCCAACCGCCTCGGCATGCGGGTGCTGGTGACCGACCACCACCTTCCGGGCGCGACGCTTCCGACAGCCGCGTGCATCGTGAATCCCAACCAGGCCGGATGCGGCTTCCCGAGCAAGCACCTGGCGGGCGTGGGCGTGATCTTCTACGTGATGCTCGCGCTGCGCGCCGAGCTGCGCCGCCGCGGCGCCTATGCGAACGCCCCCGAGCCCAACCTCGCCTCGCTCCTCGACCTGGTGGCGCTCGGCACCGTCGCCGACGTGGTGCGCCTCGACACCAACAACCGCATCCTGGTGACGCAGGGCCTCGCGCGCATCCGGGCCGGCACGGCGTGCGCGGGTATCGCCGCGCTCTTTGCCGCCGCCTCGCGCAACACTCGCAGCGCCGCCGCCTACGACCTCGGCTTCGCGGTCGGCCCACGCCTGAACGCCGCCGGCCGCCTCGACGACATGTCGCTCGGCATCGCCTGCCTCACCTGCGACGATCCCGCGCAAGCGATGGCGATGGCCGAGCGCCTCGACAAACTGAACCGTGAACGACGCGAGATCGAGGGCGAGATGCAGGCTTCCGCGCTCGCGATGCTCTCCTCGGTTGAGGCGGGCGACGCCTACACGCTCGCCATCCACCGCGGCGAGTGGCACCAGGGCGTGGTGGGCCTGCTCGCCTCGCGCCTCAAGGATCGGCTGAACCGGCCGGTGTTCGCGTTCGCCGCCGACGGCCCCCGGTTGAAGGGATCCGGCCGCTCGATCGCGGCGCTGCACCTGCGCGACGCGCTCGACCTGGTGGACAAGCGCTGTCCGGGCCTGATCGAGCGCTTCGGCGGTCACGCCGCCGCCGCCGGCTGCACCATCGCCGCGGAGGGACTCGAGACCTTCCGCGCGGCGTTCGAGGCAGTGGCGCGCGAGCGCCTCACCCCGGCGGATCTCGCGCAGACGATCGAGACCGACGGCGCGCTCGAGGCAGCGCAGATGACGCACGACTTCGCGCAGCTCCTGCGCGGGCTCGTGTGGGGCCAGGGCTTCCCGGAGCCGCGCTTCACCGGGCGCTTCCGCGTCGAGGCGCAGAAGATCGTGGGCGAGAAGCACATGCGGCTGACACTCGGGCTGGGCGGGCGGCGCTTCGGCGCCATTCGCTTCGGCTCGGCCGACGCGCTGCCGGAGTCGATTGAGGCGGTGTATCGGCTCGACCTGAACGAGTATCAGAGCGACACCACCCTGCAGCTCGTGATCGAGCACATCGAAACCGGGGACGTACCCTGATTTCATCCTGTGAATTGCGGGTACGTCCCCGGGAGCTCGCGTGAGCGTCTCGGTCGGGATCCTCGCGGCGCTGCAGCTCGCGTTCGCGCTCACCTGGGTGATCTACGTGATCTACCTTCCGGCGCTTGCCGCGCAGGCGGGCGTGCCGAAGCATGCCGTGGCGTGGATCCTGCTCATGGACCAGGTGATCTTCATCGCGTGCGATTGGCTCGCGGGGGTCTATGCCGACCGCGTGGCCGCCGCGCTCGGTCGCATCGGCCCGCGCATCGCGGTGGCGGCCCTGGTCTCGTGCGCGGCATTCCTGCTGCTGCCGTGGATCGCCCCCGCGGGATCGGCGGCGGGCTTCGTCGCCATCACCGCGCTCTGGAGCGCCACCTCGTCGGCGCTGCGCGCGCCGCCGCTGGTCCTCACCGGCCGGCACGCCACCGGAGCGGAGAAGCCCTGGCTCGCCGCGGTCTACATGCTGGGCCTGGGCCTCGCGGCGGCCGCGGCACCGTACCTGGGCGCGCGGCTGCGCAACGTCGACCCGCGCATCCCGTTCACGATCGCGACCGCGATGGTGGTCGTGGCCACGCTCGCGCTGGTCGCCGCCGAGCGGCGCTTGCGCGCCGACCGGC
>JBKJTM010000315.1:0-3583 GCA_046590805.1 Usitatibacter sp. | reverse complement strand
GATCCAAGACTGGCCGGAGGCTCTTCGAGTTCCGGGTCAAGTTGGAGAGAGAACAATGATTCAAATGCAATCCATTCTCGACGTCGCCGACAACACTGGCGCGCGCTCGGTGATGTGTATCAAGGTGCTCGGCGGCTCCAAGCGTCGCTATGCGGGCATCGGGGACATCATCAAGGTCAGCATCAAGAGTGCTGCGCCGCGCGGCCGCGTGAAAAAGGGCGAGGTCTACAGCGCCGTGGTCGTGCGTACGGCCCATGGCGTGCGCCGCCCCGACGGCTCGGTGATCAAGTTCGACACCAATGCCGCGGTGCTGCTCAACCCCAAGCTCGAGCCGATCGGCACGCGCATCTTCGGGCCGGTGACGCGGGAGCTGCGCACCGAGCGATTCATGAAGATCGTGTCGCTCGCGCCCGAAGTGCTCTAGGAGCCGACGATGGCCAAGATTCGCAAGGGCGACCAGGTGGTCGTCACCACCGGCCGGGAGAAGGGCAAGCGCGGCACCGTTCTGCGCGTGTTCGAGTCCGGCAAGCTTCTGGTGGAGGGCGTTAACCGCGCCAAGAAGCACCAGCGCCCGAACCCCGTGAAGGGGCAGACCGGCGGGATCATCGACAAGGAGATGCCGCTCGCCGCCTCCAACGTGATGCTGGTGAATCCGGCCACGGGCAAGGGCGACCGCATCGGCTTCAAGTTCCTGGAAGCGCAGGGCGGGGCGGACCCCCGCAAGGTGCGCTTCTTCAAGTCCAACGGCGAAGTCGTGGACGTTTGAGGTAGACATACATGGCCAAAGACGACAAGGACGCGAAGGGCAAGAAGGACGCCAAGCCGGGGAAGCCCCCTGCGCAGGACGCCAAGCCCGCAGCCAAGGAAGCCAAGCAACCGAAGCAGCCGAAGGGCGAGAAGCCGGTCGGCAAGCAGGCGGCACCCACGCAGCCGGCGCGCCTCCAGGTGCACTACAACGACAACGTGGTGCCGGCGCTGATGAAGCAGTTCGGCTACAAGACCAAGATGCAGGTGCCGCGCATCAAGAAGATCACGCTCAACATGGGCGTGGGCGAGGCGGTCGCCGACAAGAAAGTGCTGGAGAACGCGGCCGCCGACCTGAACAAGATCGCCGGGCAGAAGCCCGTGATCACGAAGGCGCGCAAGTCGATCGCCGCCTACAAGATCCGCACCGGCTACCCGGTCGGCACCATGGTCACGCTGCGCTCGCGCCGCATGTACGAGTTCCTCGACCGCCTGGTCACGATCGCGCTGCCGCGCGTGCGCGATTTCCGCGGCATCTCCGCCCGCGCCTTCGACAGCCGCGGCGGCTACAACATGGGCATCAAGGAGCAGATCATCTTCCCCGAGATCGAGTACGACAAGATCGACGTGCTGCGGGGTATGAACATTTCCATCACCACGACCGCGAAGACGGACGAAGAGGCTCGTGCCCTCCTCGCCGCATTCAAGTTCCCGTTCAGGACTGAGAGGGCTGCGTAATGGCCAAGCTTGCCGTCATCAACCGCCAGGCGAAACGTGAAGCCGTGGTGAAGAAGTACGCCGAGCGCCGCAAGCAGCTGCGCGCGATCATCCAGGACCCCAAGGCGACCGACGACGCCCGCGACGAGGCTCGCGCCAAGATCCAGGCGATGCCCCGCGACGCGTCCCCGGTCAGATTGCGCAACCGCTGCGCCATGACCGGCCGCCCGCGCGGCACGTTCCGCAAGTTCGGCCTCGGGCGCAACAAGATCCGCGAGATCGCGATGCGCGGCGAGATCCCCGGCATGATCAAGGCGAGCTGGTAGGAGCCCATATATGAGCATGAGTGACCCCATCGCCGACATGCTGACCCGCATCCGCAACGCGCAAGCGACGGAAAAGGTGAGCGTGTTCGTGCCTGCATCGAAGGTGAAGAGGGCAATCGCCCAGGTCTTGAAGGACGAGGGCTACATCGAGGACTTCGCGGTGCGCGACCTCGACGGCAAACCCGTCATCGAGATCGGCCTCAAGTACTACGCCGGCAAGCCGGTGATCGAGAAGATCGAGCGCATCTCGCGCCCCGGTCTTCGCATCTACAAGGGCCGCGACGACATCCCGCGCGTCATGAACGGGCTCGGTGTGGCCATCGTCTCCACGTCCAAGGGCGTGATGACCGATCGGCGTGCGCGCGAGACCGGAATTGGCGGCGAAGTGCTCTGCGTGGTGGTCTAAGGAGCCCCCGACCATGTCCCGAATCGCGAAATATCCCGTCGCAGTGCCCGACAAGGTGCAGATCACCGTCGACGCATCGGAAGTCACCGTGAAGGGCCCGCTCGGCACGCTGAAGCAGGCGATCACCCGCGAGGTGGTGGTGAAGCTGGAGAACAACCAGGTCACCTTCGCCGCGGCCGACGAGAGCAAGGCGGCCAACGCGCTGTCCGGAACGATGCGCGCCAACGTGGCGAACATGGTGAAGGGCGTGCGCGAGGGCTTCCAGAAGAAGCTCACCCTGGTCGGCGTGGGCTATCGCGCCCAGGCCCAGGGCAACAAGCTGAACCTGACGCTCGGCTTCTCGCATCCGATCTCGTATCCGCTGCCGGAAGGTATCAAGGCGGAGACGCCGACGCAGACCGAGATCCTGATCAAGGGCGTGGACCGCCAGAAGGTCGGCCAGGTTGCCGCCGAGGTGCGCGCGTACAAGCCTCCTGAGCCGTACAAGGGCAAGGGCGTTCGCTACGCCGACGAGAAGGTCGTCATCAAAGAGACGAAAAAGAAGTAAATGAAAACGCGCGATATCGGACATCGGGGCGATCGTTCGAGCGGACGACAGGTCGCCGCTCGACTCCACGGGCAGCGGAGCTAAACACATGGACAAGAAGGTTTCGAGACAGCGCCGCGCGGCCAAGACCCGCGTGCGCATCCACCGCCAGGAAGCCGTGCGCCTCACCGTGCACCGCACCAACCTGCACATCTACGCGCAGGTGATCGACGCGACCGGGGGCAAGGTGCTCGCCTCGGCCTCGACGCTCGAGAAGGACGTGCGCGCCTCGCACCCCAACGGCGCGAAGAAGGAAGCCGCGGCCGAAGTCGGCAAGCGCATCGCCGAGAAGGCGAAAGCTGCCGGCGTGAGCGAAGTCGCTTTCGACCGCGCGGGCTTCAGCTACCACGGGCGCGTGAAGGCGCTTGCCGAGGCGGCCCGCGAAGGCGGCCTCAAGTTCTAAGGACGACACATGGCTAGAAACGACCAGCGCAACCAATCCTCCGACGAGCGCAGCGACGGCTTGCGGGAGAAGATGATCTCCGTGAACCGCGTCACCAAGGTGGTGAAGGGCGGACGCATCCTGGGCTTCGCGGCACTCACCGTCGTGGGCGACGGCGACGGCTCGATCGGCATGGGCAAGGGTAAGGCGCGCGAGGTCCCCGTGGCGGTGCAGAAGGCCATGGAGCAGGCCCGCCGCAACATGGTGAAGGTGCCCCTCAAGAGCGGCACCATCCACCACGACGTGCTCGGGCGCCACGGCGCCACGCGCGTGATGATGAAGCCCGCGGTCGAGGGCAACGGCATCAAGGCGGGCGGCGCGATGCGCGCGGTCTTCGAGGTGATGGGAGTTACCAACATTTC
>JBKJTM010000292.1:0-3743 GCA_046590805.1 Usitatibacter sp. | reverse complement strand
CTCGCGGGCCGCGCGCACCACCTGCACCGCGTGCGCGTTGAAGAGGTCGAAGAAGCGACCTTCCTTGGGAAGCAAACGGCCGAACATGTGGGGACCCGCTGGGTTGAGACGTGGCCGAGTCTATCAAAACCGCCTATAATCACGGCTTCTTTCCGCCCCGCCCGGCTTTTCCACTCGACCCATGCGAACCCGCGATCTCCCGATCTACGCACTCCGCCCCACCGGCGGACTGTCGGTTCGCTCCGGACTCGGAAAAGTTTTCTGACCCGCGGGCCGACTGCCCGCCGGTTTCAAAGGCGGGAAGGACGGCCCCAATCCAATAGTCGCCCTTCCCGCCACGCGTAACACGCGCTGGCCGCACCGCGCATTTGGAAAAAGAACAACATGGCAACGCTGCTCGATAACCTCAAGCCCGCCCGCTGGCTGACCGGCCTGTGGCGCAACCCCGACTTCGTGAAGCTGTGGGGCTCGCTCACCATCACGCACCTGGGCGGGCAGATCACGTTCCTCGCGTTGCCGCTCACCGCCGCGCTGGTGCTGAACGCCTCGCCCTTCGAGGTCGGCGTGCTGACGGCGCTCGAGGCGCTTCCGTTCACGCTCTTCGGCCTTTTCGCCGGGGTGCTCGTCGATCGCGCCAGGAAACTCCCGGTCATCATCCTGTGCGACGTGGGGCGCGGCGCGGCACTGCTGGCGATCCCGTTCTGCATGTGGATGGACGTGCTCAGCATGACCGTGCTCTACGTGGTCGGTTTCCTGATCGGCGCGCTCTCCGTGATCGGCTGGCCCGCGTACCAGGTGTTCATGACCGAGCGCGTGGGGCGCGAGAACCTGGTGGAGGCGAACGCGAAGATCGGCATCTCGGATTCCGCGGCGCAGCTCGTGGGCCCGGGAATAGCGGGCGCGCTGATCCAGTGGCTCACGGCGCCGTTCGCGATACTGATGGACGCCTTCTCGTTCTTCCTTTCTGCCTGGATGCTGCGCGGCATCCCGCCTAAGGAGTCCGACGTGCCGAAGTCGGTGCCGCGCTCGGTGCGCTCCGAGATCAGGGAAGGCCTGATCACCATCTGGCAGAACCAGACGCTGCGCGCCATCGTGTGGGCGATCGGGGCATGGCAGGTGTTCCGCCATGCGTTCATCGCGATCGTCGTGCTCTATGCGGCACGCGAGCTGGGGTTCTCCGCCGGACACGTGGGCGTGCTTTTCATGACCGCGGGGCTGGGCTCGCTCGCCGCCGCCTCGCTGGTGGCGCCGTTGAACAAGCGCTTCGGCATGGGCCCGACGATGCTCGCGGGGATCGCGGGCACGGGCGTGGCCTGGGTGATCATGGGCAGCGCCGGCGGCGGCTTCTGGGTCGCCTCGATCGTTTTCGGCGGGGGGCTCTTCCTGCTGGACCTGGGCGCGATGATCTTCTTCATCAACTACCTCACGCTGCGCCAGGCGGTGACGCCCGACCGGCTGCTGGGGCGGGTCACCGCGACGATGATCTGCCTCACGATCTCCACGGCGCCGCTGGGCGGCCTGGCGGGCGGCTGGGTGGCGGAGCATTGGGGGCTGCGGACCGCGATGCTGATGGCGGGAATCGGCGCCCTGATCCTCGCGCCGATCGTGACGTGGCTCTCGCCCCTCGTGCAGATGCGCGAGATGCCCTCGCCCCAGGAACCGGTGCTGACCGAAAGCGTGGCGGAGGAGCGGGCCGGCGCCTAACGCTGGCAGTCGCGCAGGGCCTGCTCGACGGTGTTGTCGATGATGCCGCGCTCGTGGAGCTGGCGCTGGCGGTAGTCGGTGCCGGCGAGCTGCATCTCGGCCCAGCGCTGCTCGATCGGGCTCACGTTCTTCGGCGCCCGGCCGGTGGCGCTGGCGGTGGTGATCGGATAGACCTTGCAGTCGGCGGCGGCGAGCCTGGTGTCGCCCGAGGATGCGCACCCGGCCAGGGCAAGGCCGAACAGGGTGAAAAGTGCGGCTTTCGTCACGGCTCGGTCCTCCGCGGGGGTACGCGCCGATTCTACGCCCGAATCCGGGCGGCTCCGCCCCGGCGTCAAAGGCTCATTCCCCACGCGCGGCGGGCCTTTCCGCCCCTACGGATCACTCATAATGCAGGCCGCCCTGGCCCTCGGAGATGTTCATGGACAACACGGTAGCCGTGGTCGCGATCACGGCCATGCTGGCGAGCTTCGCCCTGCCCCTGGGCCTGGTCGCGCTCATCCTGTACTACAAGCACCGGCGCGCCCGGATGAACCACGAGACCATCGCGCGGCTGGCCGACAAGGGGCTGCCGGTGCCGCCGGAGTTGCTGGAGCCGCCACGCCGGGGCTACGCGGGACTCCGGGGAGGACTGGTGCTGATCGCGCTGGGGCTCGCGCTCTCGCTCTTCTTCGCGGGTTGGGGCCCGGGGTGGTCGATCGGGCTGATACCGGGCCTGATGGGCGCGGCGCTGCTGGTGTCCTGGAAGATCGAGAACCGGCCGCCGGACTGATGGCTCCCGCCGCGGCGTCGGCCGACGCCGCCCTCATCCTCGCGGTCATCGAGCGTGACGACCGCGCCGCCTACGCGGAGCTGGTGCGCAGGCACCAGTCGCAAGTGCGCGCGGTGCTGCGCCGGCTCACGCGCGGCGACCTGGGCCTCGCCGACGACCTCGCGCAGGAGACCTTCATCCTCGCGTGGCGCAACCTCCGCAAATTCCGCTTCGAGGCGCGCTTCTCGACCTGGCTTTACCGCATCGCCTTCAACGCATGGCAGAGCGAGGCTCGCAAGAAACACGACGTGCTGCTGGAGGTCGACGATGCGTCCCCGCCCGCTGGCTCGGATCACTTCGCCGAGATGCCCGATGTTGCCGCGCACGTGGACCTCGAGCGCGCGCTGGCGACCCTGTCCGATGGCGAGCGCGCCGCGATCGCCGCATGCTATTACGCCGACATGTCCCACGAGGAGGCCGCGCAGGCGCTCGGCATTCCGGTGGGCACCGTCAAGACCCACGTGCTGCGCGGCAAGCAGAAGCTGCGCGCGCGGCTCTCGTCCCAGGAGTGACCGATGAACGATCCCCTCGACCGAATCCTCGGCGACCATGCCGCCTTCCCGATCGCCGACGCAGGGTTCAGCGCGCGCGTCATGCACCGCCTTCCGGCGCGCCGCGCCGACTCGCGCGCCTGGGCGCGGCCTTTGCTGGTGCTCGGCTCCACCGCGCTGGGCGCGGCGCTCGCGATCGCGTTTTCGCCGGCGGCCGGCTCGCTGCTGGAAGGCTTCGCCGAGCTCGCGCAGCTGCGCATGCTCACGCCCGCGGCGGTCACGGCGGTCGCGGTCTCGTGCGCGCTGCTGGTCTCCGCCGTGATCCTCGCGGTCGACACCGACTGAAACCGGGGACGTACCCTCATCTCGCTGGATGAAATGAGGGTACGTCCCCGGTCTTTTACTTGAGGAGGTGCTCGATGGACGCGCGCTCTTCGGTGAGCTCCTTCTGCGTCGCGGCGATCTTGGCCTTGGCGAAGTCGCCGTGCTCGATGCCCTTCACGATCTCGTACTTGCCGTTGGAGCAGGTCACCGGGTAGCCGAAGATGAGGTCCTCGGCGATGCCGTAGCTCCCATCCGAGGGAATGCCCATCGAGACCCAGTCGGTGGTGCCGGCAACCCAGTCGCGGACGTGATCGATCGCGGCGTTTGCGGCGGAAGCCGCCGACGCCGCGATCGATCACGTCCGCGACTGGGTTGCCGGCACCACCGACTGGGTCTCGATGGGCATTCCCTCGGAT
>JBKJTM010000226.1:0-3470 GCA_046590805.1 Usitatibacter sp. | reverse complement strand
CAATGCCACGGGCTCTGCGGCGGGCAAGGGCAACGTCATTGCCCGCGACTTCGTGGCCCGCGGCGACCTACGGTTCCTCACCCCGGAGCAAGGCGAGCGGGTGAAGCGACGCATGCGGGAGATCGTCCAGGCGAACCTTCCGGGCGCAAGCGGCACCATCACCTTCCGCGATACCTATCCGCCGATGCCGGCGACGGCTGCCGCGCTCCGTCTCTTGGAGGCCTACTCGAAGGCGAGTGCCGACGCCGGGCTGGGGCCCATCGACCCCCTCGACCCCGCCGAACGCGGGGCAGGTGATGTGCAGTTCGCCGCCCCCTACGTTCCCGGCATCGACGGCTTGGGCGCCTCGGGCTCCGGCGCCCATACCGACGACGAGGACCTCGAGATCGCGTCCATCGAGCGTGGCGCCATCCGCGCCGCGATCCTCATCTACCGCCTCACGCGCCCCTGATCGGCTCGCAGCCATCGGGCTGCGCGCGCGAGCGCCCATCCAATCCGGCCGCCGCCGCGTATCCAGGGGCCACCCATTCAATCGAAGGACCCTCATGAAGAACATCAACATCCTCCTCACGGGCGTTGCCGCGGCTTCGCTGGCTGCCTGCTCGTCCATGGCTCCCATGGAATCCAAGATGGCCATGGCGCCCTCGGTCCCCGCGGCAATCGCGGTCCCCGCGGGCCACATGGCGGCCATGACCCAGCTTGGTGCGGGAAATCTCACCTATGAATGCCGCGCGAAGGCAAACATGGCGGGCGAGTACGAGTGGGCGTTCGTGGGCCCGGACGCCGTCCTGTATGGTCCTGGCCGCACACCGATCGGTAAGTATTACGCCGGGCCTACCTGGGAATCGATGGATGGCAGCAAGGTGACCGGCAAGCAGCTCGCGGTCTCCCCGGGCGAAACGGGCGCGATCCCGTTGCAGCTGGTGCAGGCCAATCCGGCGACCGGCAACGGCGCGATGAACGGCGTCACCTACATCCAGCGCGTGAACACCCAGGGCGGCGTCGCGCCCAGGGACGTGTGCGACGCCGCCAGCGTCGGCAAGAAGCAGACGGTGACGTACCAGGCCGATTACGTGTTCTACAAGGCACGCTGAAGCGCCGGTGGGGAGGCACTACAATGGCTCGTACTTCAACACGAGCCAGCGCAGATGACGGTCACCCGTTTCGCATTCCCCACCACCATCCATTTCGGCCCGGGCGCGAGGAAGCTCGTCGCCGGCCATCTGAAGGACCTGGGCCTCGAGCGCCCGCTCATCGTCACCGACAAGGGCCTCGGCACGTTGCCGATCCTGCACGACTTCGCCGAGAGCCTCGAGGGCCTCGATGTAAAGGTCTATGCGGGCGTGTTCGGCAACCCGGTCAAGAAGCAGGTCGATGACGGCGCCGCCGCGTTCCGCGAGCATCGCGCCGACTGCGTGATCGGTTTCGGCGGCGGCGCGGCGCTCGACGTCGCCAAGGCGGTGGCATTGATGGCGGTGCACGAGGGCAGCATCCTCGAGTACGCCTGGGACCATCCGCAGGTGCGGCCCATCGTGAAGCCGTTGCCGCACTTCGTGGCGCTTCCCACCACCAGCGGCACCGGCAGCGAGGTCGGCCGTTCCTCGGTGATCTCCGACGATGCAACGCACGTGAAGAAGGTGGTGTTCAACCCCGCGCTGCTCGCCAAGGTCGTGTTCGCCGATCCCGAGCTCACCCTCGATCTTCCGGCGCACGTCACCGCGGCGACCGGCATGGACGCCCTCACCCACAACGTCGAGAGCTACCTCTCTCCCGCCTACCATCCGTTGTGCGATGGCATTGCGCTCGAAGGCGCGCGCATCGCGGCGCATGCGATCGAGCGCGCGGTCGCGCACCCCAGGGACCTCCAGGCCCGCGCCGACATGATGATGTCGTCGATGATGGGCGCGATCGCGTTCCAAAAGGACCTGGGCGCGGTGCATTCGTGCGCCCACGCGCTTGGCACCGTGGTCGACATGCACCACGGCCTCGCCAACGGGATCATGATCGACCACGTGATGCGCTTCAACCTGGATAGCGTGGAGAAGAAGATGGCGGAGCTCGCGCGCGTCTGCGGGGCGGGCGAGACGGCGGAGTCGTTCGTCGCCTGGCTTGGCGGCCTCAAGAGCCGCATCGGCATCCCGGCGCGGCTTGGCGAGAAGGGTGTCACGAAGGATCACATGGCGCGCCTGGTCGCGATCGCGGTGGACGACATCTGCCACCAGACCAATCCGAAGCCGTGCTCGAAGGCGGACTTCGAGCGGATCTTCGCCCAGGCACTCTGAACGCGCCCCCTCTGCATTCGGGGAGAGGGAGGGGGAAGCGGAACCGGGATGGCGCCAGCCCGGAAGCCCCCGCCAGCCTGTCAGGGGTGGGCGCGGCAATGCGCCGCGATGCTCTCCACGATTTGCGGCTGCAGCACCGTCGGCAGGTCGTGCCCCATCCCCTTGATGATCTCGAGGCGCGCCGTTCCCCCACCCGCGTTGACCGCCGCCACGGTCGCGGCACCGCAGGCCGGGCGGACCAACGGGTCCTCGTCGCCGTGGATCACCAGCGTCGGCGCCTTGATGCGCTCGACTACCTTCGTGCGATCGCCGCTCGCGGCGACCGCCACCAGGTGTCTCGCCACGCCCGGCGCGTGGCTCGAGCGCTGCACGTGCCGCTCGCATAGCGTGCGCAGGTAGCCTTCGTCCGCGGGATGGGTGCGGCTGCCGATCGCGCGCAACACCTTCATCATGCGCAGCGTGGCGCCCTCGATATCGCCCGGCTTCGAGGCAGCGCTCAGCAGCGCGCGGCGCGCGCGCAGGGTGGGCTGCGGCAGGTTGCGGCAGCCGGTCGTGGACATGATCGAGGTAAGGCTCGCCACGCGCTGCGGGCAAGCCGCGGCGAGGTTCTGCGCGATCATCCCGCCCATCGAGGCACCGACCACGTGCGCGCGCTCGATGCCCAGCGCCTCCATCAACGCCGCGGTGTCGCGCGCCATGTCCTCGACGAGGTAACGCGCCTTCACCGGCAGGTGCAGCGCGTACCTGATCGCTTCCAGCGCGACATTGGGCGTGCCGAGATGGTCGAGCTTGGTCGAGAGCCCGACATCGCGATTGTCGAAACGGATCACGCGGAAGCCGCGCACCGCGAGGTGAGCGCAGAACTCGTCGGGCCAGAAGCGCAGGTTCACGCCCAGTCCCATGATCATCAGCATCGGCGCGCCGGCGGGATCGCCCTCCTCCTCGTAGGCGAGCGTGAGGCCGTTGGCCTCAATCGTCGGCACGGTACGGATCGCGATACAGCCAGCGCCGCCAGCCCTCGCGGTGGAAAGGCTGCCAGCGTCCCTCGCGCTGCGCGAGGCGGTCGGCGACCGCGAACCAGGTGGCCGGATTCATGCCGAGGCCGATGTGGCTCGCCTGGACCTCGATGCTCTCGGCCCGCTTGCACGCGTCCTGCAGGCAGCATTGCCAGGCGACGATGCCGTCGCT
>JBKJTM010000177.1:0-3429 GCA_046590805.1 Usitatibacter sp. | reverse complement strand
CATCGCTCGAGATCGGCAACTCGCCCGCGATTATCTCCGCCATGCCGGCGCTCACCACGCTTGCACGCGAAGCCGGGGTCTCGAGCTCCCACGAGGCCGCCCGTCCCGCCGTCCCCGAATCCGCGGCCCCCGAATCCGCCGGCACCGCGACGCGTCCGAGCATCGATCCCCGGCAATCGGTTCCGCACGCGGCGAGACCGCCGCGCGATGGCCCGTCCTTCCCCGTCCGCCAGTTCGCGCCCGGGTCGCAGGGCCATGCCGAGGCGATCGCATCCACGATCGCCTCGGACGAGTACCGCAATGCGATCGAGCCCCTTGCGCGCCTCTACTTCGCCTATTTCGACCGCACCGCGGACTTCGAGGGCCTCAACTACTACATCGACGAGCGCGACGGCGGCCTGTCGCTCGATGCGATCGCAAACGAGTTCGCCGGCAGCCTGGAATTCCGCCTGCGCTACGGCACGCTCGACAATGCGGCCTTCTTCGACCGCGTGTATCGCAACATCTTCGATGCGGTGCCGAACTCCGCGCAGCGCGCGTACTGGATCGGTCAGCTTGATGCGGGGATGAGTCGCGGCAACGTCATGCTCGCGTTCTCCGAGAGCGGCGCCTTCCGTGCCGCCACGACCAACGAGGTCTTCGTGACCATGGCTTACGCGGAGACGCTGCGGCAGGCGCCGGATGCGGCCGGCTTCGCGCACTGGGTGCGGTTCCTCGATGCCGGCAACCCGCGCGAGGCGGTGATCGCCGGCCTGCTGGGCGGCGTGCGCAAGACGCGCTGACAGGGTGTCGGAGTCATTCGTCAATTCGACTCCGACACCAATTATTTTGCGAACCCCTGCCCGCCATTCACGCCGATGATCTGCGCGGTGATCCAGATCGCGAGCGGCGAGGCGAGGAACAGGACCACGCTCGCCACCTCCTCCGGACGCCCGAGCCGTTTCGCGGGCATCGAGGCCAGGACCTGGTTGTAGAGCGCGGGCTCCTCGCTCTTGCGCTTCTCCCACCCGCCGCCGGGGAACTCGATCGACCCGGGTGCGACGCAGTTCACGCGAATGCCTTTCGAGGCGAGGCTCGCCGCCTGCGTGCGCGTGTAGTGGATGACGGCCGCCTTCGCCGCGCCGTATGCCGGCGTGCGCACCGAGGGATTCAGGCCCGAGCCCGACGAGATGTTGATGATCGTGGGATCGCGCCCTTTCTCGAGGAAAGGCAGCGCGCTGCGCGACGCCCGCACCGCGGCGAGGAGGTCGACATCGAGGCTCGTCTCCCAGCTCTCCTCGTCGTCGCCCGTAGCACCGGCGGTGGCGTTGTTCACCAGCACGTCGAGGCCGCCGAGCGCCGCGGCAGCCTCCGGGATGTAACGCGCGATCGCCGACTCATCCGCGAGGTCGCAGCCAGCCGCATGGGCCACACCGCCGAAGGCCGCGAGCTCCCTGCGCGTCGCTTCCAGCGCCTCGGCGCCCCGTGCACAGATGGAGACGCGCGCGCCGCCCTCCGCGAATGCGAGCGCGATCGACCGGCCGATTCCGCGACTGCCTCCCGCGACGATCACGCGCTTGTCGCGGACGTCGAGATTCAATCCACGCCCTCCACGATCCGAAAGTCGCGATCGACCGCGTTGCCGAGCGCGCGCAGCGCCTCCCCATACGCCGGGCTGTCGTGGGTCGCGATCGCAGCCGCGACGCTGGGAAACACGGCGACCACGGTGCGCAGGTTTATTCCGCTCTCATAGACCTGCGCGGGATTGCCGCGCGCGAGGAATTGGCCGCCCCCCGCCTGGATCGCGGGACCTGCCAGCTTCGCGTAGGCCAGGAAGGCCTCCTGATCGTGAATCGCGCGATAGAAAGCGATCCAGTAAGCCTTTGCCATGGGTGTCTTCAGCCTTTTTGCGTGACGAATTTGGTGACGAGGTAACCGTCGAAGGTCTCGCTGCCACCCTCGCTGCCGTGGCCGCTGTCCTTCACGCCGCCGAACGGCACCTCCGCGAGCGCAAAGCCGAGGTGGTTGATGGTGATCATCCCCGCCTCGAGCGAATCGGCGAGCCTGGTCGAGTTCTTGATCGAAGTCGTGAACGCATAGGCGGCCAAGCCGAACGGCAGGCTGTTAGCGCGCTCGATCGCGTCGTCCAGCGTCTTGAAGCGCTTCAGGCCCAGGATCGGGCCGAAGGGCTCGTCGGTCATGATTTTGGAGTCGTCCGGCGGCTCCTCGATGACCGTGGCCTCGAAGAAGCTTCCTTTGGTCCCCAGGCGGCTGCCGCCCGTGAGGACCTTGGCGCCGCGCGCGTTGGCATCGTCGACGAACCCCGCGATCGCCGGCACGCGGCGCTTGTGCGCGAGCGGCCCCATTTTGGTGTCGGCATCGAGTCCAGGTCCCACCTTGAGCGCCTTCACCTTGTCGAGGAAGCGCGCGGTGAACCGGTCGTACGCCTTCTCCTGCACGTAGAAGCGCGTGGGCGACACGCACACCTGGCCGGCGTTGCGGAATTTCGAGCCGGCGAGCAGGTCGGCCGCGGCTTCCACGTCGGCGTCGTCGCAAACGATCACCGGCGAGTGGCCGCCCAGCTCCATCGTGGCGGGCTTCATGAGGGAGCCGGCCATCGCGGCAAGCTGCTTGCCCACCGGCACCGAGCCGGTGAAGGAGATCTTGCGCACCACCGGCGAATTGATGAGGTAGGTCGAGACCTCGCTCGGCACGCCCCACACCACGTTCAGGCATCCCGCGGGCAATCCGGCCTCGTGGAACAGGCGCGCGATCGCCACCAGCGCGCTCGGCGCATCCTCCGGACCCTTGATGATGATGGTGCAGCCAGCGCCCAGCGCCGAGACGATCTTGCGGATCGCCTGGTTGAAGGGGAAATTCCAGGGTGAGAAAGCGGCCACGACGCCGATCGGCTCTTTCAGCACGAACTGGCGCACGCCCTCGGAGCGCGCGGGCACGACGCGCCCGTAGATGCGGCGGCTCTCCTCGGCGGCCCAGTCGGCGTGCTCGGAGCACACCATCACCTCGCCGATGGCCTCGGCGAGCGGCTTGCCCATGTCGAGCGTCATGTTGCGGCCGATCTCCTTGGCGCGCTCGCGGGAGAGCTCGGCCACTTTCCGAAGGATGCGGCTCCTTTCCATCGGGGAGGACTTCTTCCAGGTCTGGAAGGCCGTCTGCGCGCTCGCCAGCGCCAGGTCGAGGTCTTCCTTGGAGGCGTGCGGCAGCTTGCCGATCACCTCGTCGGTGGCGGGGTTGATGACGTCGCCTTCGCGGCGGCCGCCCCCCTTGAGGAACTGGCCGTTGATATAGAGGGAGAGGTCTTCGTACATGGGGGGCTCGCGGGAGTGAGGGGGTTCAGCTCGATTCTAATCGACATCATTTTTTTGCCATTCTTCCTTGCCGCGCCCGATTGACCCCCTAGCATCCCCTCACTCACCCAACCGCCCGGGA
>JBKJTM010000152.1:0-3242 GCA_046590805.1 Usitatibacter sp. | reverse complement strand
CGAAAGGATGGCAGCCATGCACCGTTATAACGGGTGGCAAGACGCGCGGCTATAGGACTTTTCCTACATCCATTGGCTGTCCCGGCGTTGTCCCACTCTCCAGCGTGGGGTTGTCCTACCTGCCCAAAATGGCTTTCAGAGGAGGATGCGAGTTCACCACCTAGGAAGAGATGCCATGACTGACCCGCGCAACATTGCCCACGACAAGAAGGTGAAACAGGAAAAGAGGCACCACGGCGAAGAGGTTGCGCCCGGTGCCGATAAGACTCCTCAACCGGGAAAGAAGACGCATATGGAGCAGCATGCCTCCGATAAGCCAAAGCCGCCGGATGAGGCGGCACCAGTGCCGGCAACCGAGAAGCCCCTGGAGTAGGTCCAGTTCCTTGTCGCATAGGCGCAGCGCACCGCGAACTTTGGCCACGCCTGTTTCGCGAGCGGCGACGAGACGCTGAGCGTGGAGTTGCGGGCGTCGGCTGAAGCCGCGCCCCTCACGCGCCACCGGTTCCGGGAGTGCGGAGCGGTGCCGGGGCCGGATACTTCATTCGCGCTACCAGTGCCGGAAAGCGGGGATCCTCGCGCAGGGAATTCCATCGCGGGTCGAGTCTCAGCCACACCAGCCAGTGCGAGCGTTCCTCGAACGCTTTCTCGAGCCACCGGAACGCATCCTCCCTCCTTCCCAGTCCCGTGTGCACAAGAGCCATGCCATAGGCCGTGACGAAGCGCCGCCCCGAAAGCTCCTCCATTTCCCGCAGGACTGCGCGCGCTTCGTCGCTCCTTCCCGCCATTCCATAGGTAAAGCCACGCGCCGTCACGAGCACCGGCCACTCGCGGGCCTTGCTCTCGGCGAAAGCGGTTTCCACGATCGCTTCGTCGAGGCGGCCCAGCGCGAGATAGGTGCGCGCGAGCCACAGGTGCGCGATGAGGAAATCGCTGTTCATCGCGAGCACCGACTGCAGTTGCGCCGCCGCCTCCTCGTAGCGTGCGCTGTAGTAGTGGTGGAAGCCGATATCCGTGTTGATCGACAGCGAAAGCGGGTCCAGTCGATGCGCAGCCTGGATCTCCCGGAAAGCCTCGTCCGGCTGCCCGGCGGCGAGCAGGTACACGGCGTACCACTGGTGTGAAACCGGATCGTCGACGTTCAGCTCCAGCGCGCGGCGAAACTCCGATTGCGCCCCCGCCCAGTCCCAGTCGAAATAGAACTTGATGTAGGCGAGGGAGGCGTGCGCCGGGGCGAGCGACGGATCGAGCTCCAGCGCCTTGAGCGCGTACGGGCGAGCGACAGGAAAGGCGTTTACCGGCGGCACGTGCCCGAGATAGCCGAGCGTCGTATGGGCATCGGCGAGCGCGGCGTACGCCAATGCGAAGCCCGGATCGAGCTCGATGGCCTGGTGGAAATGCCCGATCGCCCGGGTGAGGCCCTCCTCCGAGCGCTGGTTCCACAGGAACCGGCCCTGCAGGTACGCCCGGTACGCGCCCGAATGGGTGGTACCCGCGCTCGCGAGGGCGCGGCTCTCCGTCCTCGTGAGGCGCACACCCATCGCGTTTGCGAGGTCACGCATGACACGCCCCTCGAGACGCGCAAGCTCGGTGTCGGCGGCGTCATAGACGCCGCTCCACACCTGCGCCCTGCTCGTCACGTCGACCAGCTCGACCTGCAGCTTGAGGCCGCCATCCCGGCGCGCGAGCGAGCCGGTGACCACTGCCGCGGCATCGAGCTTGCGCCCGGCCTCCAGCGGATCGGGCGCGGTGGCCTTGAAACGGAACGCCGACGCGCGCGGGACCACCCTCAGGCCCTGGATTCTGGTGAGGCCGTTGATCATCGACTCGGCGATCCCGTCGGCGAGGTAGGCATCGCCCGACGCCTCGACGCTGAAGGGAAGGACGGCGACCGACGCATAGGGAGCGGCGGGGGAAAGCAGGCGGTAGGAGGCGGCAAGGACCACAGCCGCGACCAGCAGGATGGCGAGACCGACGATCACGCGTGGGCGGCGCGGGGCTCGAACGTTCGGCGGCGGTTCGGCTTCGCCGCGGTAAGGCGGAAGTCCTCGCAGCGTGGCAAGGTCCACCGTGGCCACGTCGGCGATCGCCGTCGGAGCATTGAACCGATAACCCTGCCGCGGAACGGTCTCGATCCATTCGGCTCCGCGGGAATCCACAGCGAGGGCCTTTCGAACCGCGGACATGTTCACGCTCAGGTTCACTTCCTCCACCACGAGGCCGGGCCACACCTCGGCGAGGAGCTGATCCTTGGTGACGAGCCTGCCGGCGTTGCGAACCAGCGCCACCAACAGGTCGAACGCCTTCCCTGTCATTGGGACGGCCCCGCCATCCCGGAGCAGCAGCCGCTCCGAGGGCACCAACGTGAAGGCGCCGAAGCGGTAAACGGACTGTTCGTGTGGCTTCATGCGTCGAATCCGCTCGAAATTAGGCGATTCAAAGGCGAAACCCAGCCGCTTTTTAGGGACGGGCGGGCCGCGGCCAAGCGACGATCCTATCATCGGCATGTGCCGGGTCGACCGAGGAGCACTCCCCATGAATGTTCGCGCATCCGTCCTTTTCGCCATCGCGGCACTGGCGCCCACGGCTGCCGTCGCCACATCCGAGGACGACGTTCGGGCCGCGTTCGAGCGATTCGTGCAGGTGCAGAACGCACACGACGCCTCGGCGCTGGAAACGCTGCTCGTCGATTCCCCGCAGTTCCTCTGGATCACGCGCGGCAACGCGATCTGGGGCCGCGAGGCCGCGCTGCAGCGTTTCGGCAAGCTCTACGAAGGGACGTGGCGGCTCGACCCCGAGCTCGGAAAGCTGCGCGTGGTGAGTCTCACGGATGACGTGGCACAGCTGCATGTGCCCGTGGTCTTCACGGTCGGCGCTGCGGGTCAGCGGCCGGAATCGACGCGCATGTTCATCAACCAGGTGCTGGTGAAGCGGGGCGGCGCATGGCGCGTAATGAGCATCTTCCCGATTCCCGCGCCCTCGCCTTAGCGCTCGGCGTGCGGGCTGGGCTGAATAAGATGTGCGCGTTTCATGCCGCAGGCCGTGGCTCATACAGAAACTTCTGAAATCAGGCGAATACCTGCCCGATCTCTTCCGGAGCGCCCAGGTCGGCCACGGCATCGGCCAGGGAGTTGTGATACTTCAGCCGCAGCAACGGGGTCAGCTTGTCCTGGTCCAGTTCCTCCACGCCCACGCTGATGTAGTGCTGAAGGACGAAGTCGAGGAACACCTGCTGCCTGGCATTG
>JBKJTM010000129.1:0-9065 GCA_046590805.1 Usitatibacter sp. | reverse complement strand
GCATGATCTCGAGGTTCTGGTAGACCGCGTCCGCGGTGCCCGCGTACCAATCGCCGCCGTCGCGCTGCTGCGCGGGCAGGAGGTCGATGAACTCGTTGAAACGCCCGTCGAGGAAAGACCAGCCGCGCTGCAGGTGGTGGATCAGCCCGTGCGACTGGTACTGGGTCGCGATGCCGATGCGCCGGATGTCCGAGTTGAGGCAGTTGGAGAGCGCGAAGTCGATGATCCGGAACTTGCCGCCGAAGGGCACCGCGGGCTTGGCGCGCTCATCGGTGAGGGCACCCAGGCGCGTGCCGCGGCCGCCGGCGAGGACGATCGCGAACGTCTGGCGCGCGAGGTGCGCCATCGCCGAGCGATCGGGCAGGGGCCGCGCCAGGCCTTCACGGCCGGCGACCATCCCTTGCAGCGGGTTGATGGATCCTCCCATCGGGACTTCTCCGGGCTTTTTTTGCGCGTTGTGCGAGTTGTCTGGACTGCTGAAATTCGACCCGCACTGCCGGTAAAGATTCACCGTGGCGGGCAGGGCCCGCCATCTTGGACGGCGGCGCTCACTCGCGCCGTAGGACCCGTCCTACTTCGGCGCTTTTTTTCGCGCTTTTCCGCCTCGATCGCGGGCCGGGAGTCGTCCTTCATGCCCTCACCGTGGACATGTTCCCCGGCCGCCCGCCGATCGACTTGAGCGCCCTGTAGCCCGCGGATTGCCCCGGGGCGCGTCAACGGTCACCCGGGGGAGGTCGTTTTTCACCTCACTCGACCTGCAGCCGCACGTCGACCCAGCCCACCACCAGCCCAGGGAGACTCCCCATGCAACTCGAATCCGCATTGCCCATCGTCCGCGCGCTTGCCGACGGCGTGAACCCCGTCACCGGCGAGGCGTACCCCGACCACAGCCCCTATGCGGAGCCGCGCACGTTGCGCGCGCTCTATTCGGCCGTCGATCTGATGCAGAAGGAGGTCGAGCGCGAGAAGCGCCGCGAACGGCTGCCAGCAAACTTCGGCAAGCCCTGGACGGAGGGCGAGGACAAGCTCCTCACCGCGGAATTCGACGCCGGCGTGCCGATGGGCGAGATCGCGCGCAAGCACCAGCGCACGCAGAGCTCGATCCGCCTGCGGCTGGAGAAGCTCGGCAAGATCGAGCCATCCCCTGCCCAGTAGCAGGGGATGCCCCGGTGCTCCGCGCTCCGCGCGGAGTCTTCTCGACCGGGGCCTGATTCCTATCCAGCGGCTTTCTTGAGGGTCAGCGCCGCGCTATTCATGCAATAGCGCTGCCCGGTTGGCTTGGGGCCGTCGGGGAACACGTGCCCCAGGTGGGCGTCGCAGCGCGCGCAGAGCACCTCGGTGCGCGTCGAGAACCAGCTGCGGTCCTCCTTCTCGGCGACCGCGGCCTTGGAAATGGGCTGGAAGAAGGAAGGCCAACCGGTGCCGGAATCGAACTTGGTCTCGGAGGCGAACAGCGGCTGCCCGCAGCAGATGCACTCGTAGACGCCGGCGTCCTTGGCGTCGTGGTACTTGCCGCTGAAGGCGCGCTCGGTGCCGTGCTTGCGCGTCACGTCGTACTGCTCGGGCGTGAGCTCGGCCTTCCACTCCGCCTCGGTCTTGGTGACTTTTTCCATTTCCTCGATCCTTGTCGCCCCGGGTGCGGCAAATCGCCACGATGGCCCGGGGCCTAGTGCATTTTAGTCGGATATCCTGTGGCCACCTTGCAGAAGAACGACTACGCCACCGTCTTCCGCGACCGCAACCTGGCGGTGATCCTGTTGCTCGGCTTCTCCTCGGGATTACCGATCGCGCTGGTGGGCTCCACGCTGCAGGCGTGGATGACGGTGGAGGGTGTGGATCTCGCCACCATCGGCCTCGTCACCCTGATAGGCGTGCCGTATACGTGGAAGTTCCTCTGGGCACCGACCATGGACCGCTTCGTGCCGCCCTTCCTCGGCCGGCGCCGCGGCTGGCTGGTGGTGACCCAGGGCGCGATCCTCGCCGGCCTCGTGGCGATGGCGTTCTGCTCGCCCCGCACCGAGATCGTGGTGCTCGCGAGCCTCGCGCTCTTCGTGGCGTTCATGTCGGCGTCGCAGGACATCGCGGTGGATGCGTACCGCACCGATATCTCGACCCCCGAGCAGCGCGGCCTCGCCGCCGCCTCTTCGGTTGTCGGATACCGGATCGCGATGCTCACCTCCGGCGCGTTGGCACTGGTGCTCGCCGGAGGGTCGGGCTGGATTGGTGGCTTCGGCTGGAGTTCGACCTATCTCGTGATGGCGGGATTGATGGGGATCGGCATGCTCGCCGCGGTCTGGGGACGCGAACCTCAGGTCGCCGCGCCGCCGCCGCGAACGCTGCAACAGGCGTTCGTCGAGCCCCTGCGGGAGTTCTTCTCGCGTCCCGGCGCGTGGGTGATGCTGGTGCTGATCGTGCTGTACAAGCTGGGCGATGCGTTCGCGGTATCCCTCTCGACGGCATTTCTCATCCGGGGCGCGGGCTTCTCCCTGGACGACGTGGGCTACGTGATGAAGGGAATGGGGCTCGCCGCGACCATCTTCGGCGTGGTGCTCGGGGGCGGACTGATGGTGAAGCTCGGCCTCTACCGGTCATTGATGATCTTCGGCATCCTGCAGGCGGTCTCCAACCTCGCCTACATGTGGCTCGCGCTCGCGGGCAAGAGCTACCCGGTGCTGATCGTGGCGGTGGGGGTCGACAACCTCGCGGGCGGGATGGGCACGGCGGCGTTCGTGGCGCTGTTGATGGCGCTCTGCGACCACCGCTTCACCGCGATGCAGTACGCGCTGCTCTCGGCGCTCTCCGCGGTCGGGCGCGTCTACGTGGGGCCGGCGGCGGGGTACATGACCGATCCGGCGTACCTCGGCTTGCCGTGGCCGACGTTCTTCTTCGTGACGTTCGTGGTCGCGCTGCCCGGCCTCGCGCTCCTGCTGTGGAAGCGCCGCACGATCGAGGCGCTGGACGCCCCGCCCGCCGGCTAGCGATCCAGCGGGCTCACCACGCCGCGCCCGCCGCGGTTCAGAACGTGGGTGTAGATCATAGTGGTGCTCACGTCCTTGTGCCCCAGCAGCTCCTGCACGGTGCGGATGTCGTAGCCCGCTTCCATGAGGTGGGTGGCGAAGGAGTGGCGCAGGGTGTGCGCCGAAACCGGCTTGTCGATGCGGGCGACACACGTGGCGCGCTTCAGTGCCCGGGAGAACGTCTGGTCGAAGGCGTGGTGGCGGCGATGAAGCCGGCTGCGCGGATCGACGGAGATATGGTCCTGCGGGAACACCCATTGCCAGCTCCAACTCGTGGCGGCGGAAGGGTTCTTGCGGGCATAGGCGTCGGGAAGCTCAACGCCGGCGACACCCGCCGCGCGATCGCCCTCGTACATACGCCGTACCTGGCGCAGGTGGGCCTTCATCTCCTCCACCAAAGTGACGGGGAACATGGTGATGCGGTCTTTGCCGCCTTTGCCCTGCCTAACGATGAGATGGTGCTGGACGAGATCCAGATCCTTCACTCTAAGGCGCAGGCACTCCATCAGCCGCATGCCGGTGCCGTAGATGAGCTTCGCCATCAACCCGTGGATACCTTCCATTCGCGCGAGGATCGACTGCGCCTCGCACCGCGTGAGTACCACCGGAAGACGCCGCGCCTTCTTCGCCCGCGCGATGCCCTGCATCCAGGGCAGGTCCATGCCCAGCACCTCGCGATAAAGGAACAGGAGCGCGGCGAGCGCCTGGTTCTGCGTGGAGGCGGCAACGTTTCGATTCAGCGCGAGCGAGGAAAGATAGGACGTCACATGCTCGGCGCCCAGCTCGCGTGGATGGCGGAGTCGGTGGAAGCGCAGGTAACGGCGAATCCACTGCTCGTAGGAACGCTCGGTGCGCAGGCTGTAGTGGCGGTAGCGGATGCGGTCCCGCAAGCGGCCGAGGATGACATCTTCCAGAGTCTGAGGCGGTGCGGGATATTGCGGAGGGGGTGCGTCGTCCGTCATTGGGGTTAGTCAGCAGCTTGGGAAATACAAGAACGCTGGCCAAGGAGTTGCAGTTGACGCGAGATCAGCGGCTGAGCAAGATTCAGGTGTTATCAATCAGGGGCGAGAGGAATTCCATCTTTGATGGATAAAACTCCGCCCTAATACAAGTTAGACGGCAAGAATAGGCAGTGACGAAACTCTATACACCGAAGCAGGGGCAGTATCTTGCGTTCATCTACTACTACGGTCGGCTCCACAAGCAGGCGCCCTCCGAGCGTGAGATGCAGACCTATTTCGGGGTTTCGCCACCGTCCGTGCATCAGATGATCCTGAGCCTTGAGGCGCGTGGCCTGATCGCGCGAACACCAGGTCAGGCTCGATCCATCAGTCTGCTGCTTGCTCGAGAGGATCTTCCGGACCTTGAATAACATCGGAGTCGTTCACCTGAGGAGCTGGAGGGTGCGTCCATGTCAAGGGGTTTGCCGCCTAACTACGCGTTGGAGCGGACCGTGAAGCATCGTGGGGGCACCGTGCTCGCAATGGATTGCGTGCTCGCCGGTGCGCAATGGCGGTTGTGGCCGGCCGCTCAACGAGATCGTTAGACAGCACCTATATGTCGCGTGGAATTCAGATAGCGGCAATTTTCATCGGCGCCATACTCCTGAGCGGCCTAATCTGGGGGCTTTCGGATTCGCTGAGACTTGGTTGGTCCATGGCGAATTACCGAAGGGCGAGTGGTGGCATTTTTTCATTGCGATACCCATTCTCGGCGTCGTTGCCATGTCCCTAGAGGCATTGGGTACAGGGATATTCCACGCGTTTGGAGCCCACAAACGAGGAGCTCCGAAATGGAAAGAGTACCTTGCCGTTGTTACCATCATCGCCGCGGTATTCGCGATCTTGATCATTTTGAACACAGCCCGGCAATAGCAAATGGTGCTGTCTAACAAGGCGCTTCAGCGGAACGTGATTCATCGTGGCCACCCCGTGCTCGCAAAAGATTGCGCGCTCGCCGGGGTGCAGTGGGCATCGTGCCCGTCCGCTGAGCTACATCGTTAGGCAGCAACAAGAACGCAGCGTAAAATTGGCGAATGCCCGAAATCAGCCGCTTCCTCGGAATCGTCATCGCGATGTATTACCGAGAGCATGGGCCGGCGCACTTCCACGCGATTTATGGTGATTTCGAAGTTACCGTGGAAATTGAGACGGGCCGTGTGAACGGCACTTTGCCGAAGAGAGCTCTATCTCACGTGCTGGAGTGGCTGGAGCTTCATCGCATCGAGCTCCTCAAAGCCTGGGCACTCGCTCGCGATAGCCGCCCGCTTCCGAAAATTGAGCCATTGGAGTGATCCATGATTCCTCGAGTCACTGAAGCTCGCTACATCTCCGGCCGCACCATCTGGCTGCGCTTTAGTGATGGCGCGGAAGGAGAGGTCGACCTATCATCCGAGATTCACGGCGAGGTGTTCGAGCCATTGCACGACGTGGAGTACTTCCGCCATTTCGAAGTGAGCCGCGAGCTAGGCACCGTGGTGTGGCCGAATGGAGCTGACTTCGCGCCGGAGTTTCTGCGTGCATCGGTCAAGGTTGCTGCCTAACTACCCGTTGCAGCGGAACGTGATTCACCGCGGCCACCCCGTGCTCGCCATGAATGGCGTGCTCGCCGGGGTGGAATATGCGTCGTGCCCGTCCGCTGAACTCAATCGTTAGGCATCTCGTACGCGGCGGCGTAAAATAGCCCTCACTATGAATTTTCAGATCGAGTGCGAACGCGAAGAAGACGGCCGGTGGCTTGCGGAAGTACCGCAACTGCCTGGCGCTCTTGCGTACGGCGACTCGGCGAACGACGCCATGGCCAAAGCACAAATCCTCGCCCTCCGCGTCCTGGCAGAGCGGCTCGAGAACAATGAGACCGGACCCCAGGCCATCACCTTCAGCATTGCTGCGTGACATCGTGGCCCTCGACCAAGGCGCGCCGCCTTTACGCGGCGTTGCTCAGCGTCGGGTGGCACCTCAAGCGGCAATCCGGGTCACACCGCACCCTTAGTCGCGCCGGACATGCAGATTTCGTCTTCGCATTTCACGACGGAGAGGAAATTGGTCCAAGAATGCTGGCCCGTATCGCTAAGCACACCGGCATCACTCCGACTGACCTGTAGAGAACGAGATGCCTAACTACCCGTTGGAGCGGACGTGAATCAGCGTGGGCGCCCCGTGCTCGCAATAGATTACGTGCTCGCCGGGGCGCAAGACCAGCAATGGCCCGCCGCTCAACTTAAGCGTTAGGCGTCATGAAAGTCTCGTGGCTGCTCAAACGTTATCGTCATTCGCTGGCAAGGGCGTGAATCAGCTCGTCCCCACCGCCTCATCATCGATCGGGCTCTGGGTCTGGCTTTTCCCGCTCGCGTATGGCCTTCACGTCGCCGAGGAGTATTGGCTGCACTTTCCGGACTGGGTTTCACATCTCTCCCGGTCATTCGTATCGAATACTCAGTTCCTGGTCCTTAACGGTGTTTTCTGGCTCCTCATGGTCGTCTGCGTCGTCGCCATTCGAGCGCGCACCTCCCTGGCATGGCTCGTCGCTATGCTCGCGGCGATTCTCGGCATCAATGCGGCTCTGCATCTTCTCGGCAGTCTCGTCACCCGCACCTATTCACCAGGCTCGATCACCGCCGCATTCCTCTACCTTCCTTTGGTCCTCTACGCATTTCGGCAGGTGCTTCCGCGGATTGCCCGTGGCATTGCACTGCGGGCCGTAGGTCTTGGTGCGGCCATTCATGCGGGCGTCATGTTCCTGGCGGCCCACCCACCCGTTCTTCAATAGCGATCATGACGCCAAACAACGCGTTGGAGCTGTCCGTGATTCAAGGCGGGCCGCGTCTTTCCGCGGCACAGTCATCGTGGCCGGCCGCTCAACTGAGTCGTTAGGAGTCGCTAGATGGAATCCGTAGTGTCTACGCTCGCCTCCGTACTGCTCGGTGGCCTGATCACTTGGTTTGCGGCTTGGAGGTACTACAAGAAAGCCGGCGACGAGTTGAAAGCGGAGACGGCGCTTCTCCGTAAAGCGAACATGGCGGTCGTATATATGCTTGAACATCCGGACGCGGATATCGAAGCCCAGAGAGACGATGCTGGGAATCCGGTTGGGTTGATTGTGTCGGCTGCCGGGCATGCCGAAGGGAAGGCAACCGTCCGGGGAGTTGCCGCAGATGCGAAGAGCTGTCATGGGAAGAGCGCCTATAATTCAGGCATGAGCAGCCAGTTCGACGAACTTGAGAAGCGAGCCCGCGCCCTTTCCCGTGAGGAAAAGGCGGCACTGGCTCGCGTTCTCATTGACGAGCTCGATCCTGTCAACGAACCGGGGGTGGAAGAGCTTTGGCTCGAAGAAGCCCGCCGCAGATATGACGCCTATCGCCGGGGTGAAATGCAGGCCGTTTCCGGTGATGAGGCCATGGCCCGAGCTCGCAGCCAGCTCCGGTGATCGGCTACCGTCTCCTTCCTCCCGCGGAGGAAGAGATGACCGAGGCCGCTCTGTCCTACGATTTGGCGAAGGCGGGGCTCGGCGTCCTGTTCTTCGATGACATACAGCACGCCATCGATACTGTTCGCGAGTATCCGGAGCTTGGTGAGAGCGTCGCATACGGGTTTCGCCGAATCCTGGCCCGTCGCTTTCCGTTCAGCGTCATCTACCTTTTCGAGCCGGAAGAAATCGTGGTTGTCGCCGTGGCGCATCAGCGGCGGCATCCTGATTACTGGAAGGGGCGGGCATGACTGCTAGCTAACAACACGCTGAAGCGGACCGCCGGGCACCGTGGCCGCACCGTGCGCACATGTATGTGTGCGCGGGCCGGTGCGGAACGTTTCCGATGGTGTTCTTGATGCCATCTCGGCTGGCCTGCCAGCGTATGTCATTGGTACCGTTACTCCCTGGGATGAGCGGCCAGATGCAGCGTGAGATCAACCTTGAAGCGCAACAAAGCGCAACAAGAGGTTGCCCGCCCTGGAGGCGCCGCCCGTCAGCGCCGGGTCGCGCTGCGCCGGAAGCGGAAAACAGCGAGGCTCCCGCGCAGGTTCGGAAGCAGCGTTACCTGCCTGCCGCCGTGGATCACCCTCTCATCCAGGATCTCCGCGCCCATCTTGGCGCACAGGTCCTCGAAATCCTTGACCGTGCAAAGGTGGATGTTGGGCGTGTCGTACCAGCTGTGCGGCAGCGTGCGGGAGACTGGCATGTGCCCCCGGATCACGTCCAGGCGATGTCGCCAGTAGCCGAAGTTGGGAAAGGTCACGATCCCCTGCCGGCCCACGCGCAGCATCTCCTTCATCACGCCTTCCACGTTCCACATCGCCTGCAGCGTCTGCGACAGGATCACGAAGTCGAACGCGCCGTCGTCGAACGTGGAGAGCCCGCTGTCGAGGTCGTCCTGCAGCACGTTCACGCCGTTCTTCACGCTCGCGAGGATATTGGCGTCGTCGATCTCGATGCCGTAACCGGTGACGTTGCGGGTGGCGGCGAGGCCCGCGAGCAGCACCCCGTCGCCGCAGCCGAGGTCGAGCACCGTCGAGCCTTCGGGGATCCACGACGCGATCAGCTCGAAGTCATAGCGTTGCTGCAGCGCCGGCGCCTTCATCAGGTGCCCTCCGCGTTGCCGCGATAGCCCGCCATCTCGGCCAGCTCGGTGTTCGCGAGCGCGAGCGGCGTCTGCCGCGCGCCGGCGCCGATCTCGTCGGCCACGTTGTCCATGTAAGCCGCCACCAGCTGGTGGTAATGAGCGTTGTCGAGCAGGAACGCGTCGTGGCCGTGGGGCGCATCGATCTCGGCGTAGGTCACGGCCTTCCTCGAGGCGACCAGCGCCTTCACCAGCTCGCGCGATCGCTGCGGCGGGAAGCGCCAGTCACTCTTGAAGGAGCCGATGAGGAACCCCGCCTTGGCGCTGGAGAGCGCGCGCGCCAGATCCCCGCCGGTTTCCTTCGCGGGGTCGAAGTAGTCGAGCGCCTTGGTCATCAGCAAATAGGTGTTGGCGTCGAACACCTGCGCGAACTTGTCGCCCTGGTAGCGCAGGTACGACTCGATCTCGAACTCGACGTCGTAGTTGAAGCCGTACTC
>JBKJTM010000458.1:0-3279 GCA_046590805.1 Usitatibacter sp. | reverse complement strand
GCTCATGCCGCGTGGGGACGAAGGTGATGCGCTCGGACCGGTCGAGAGCCTCGTTGAGGTCGAGGGTCTCCTCGCCGGGGATACCGAAGATGTACTCGACGCCTTCGTTCTCGAGGCACCGCACCAGCAGGGAGGCGGCGGTCTGCGGCTTGGCGGGTTGGGTACTCCTTGCCGGGGCCTTGGCGGCCTGGCGAGGCTTCGCGGGGGCGGCGACGTCTCCGGGTGCTGGCATGGGCTTCTCCGAGGGTTATGGCCCAGTCTAATACGGCCGCAATAAAGGGACATAGGGACATGCAGCGGCTAGAGCCAGGGCGAATCGTCCCGCTGGCGCGCCTCGTAGGCAGCGATGTCGCGTTCGTAGCGCAAGGTGAGGTCGATCTCGTCGATGCCGGCGAGCAGGCATTCCTTGCGAAACGGATCGACCTCGAAACGATCCACACTCCCGTCGGGCAGCGTCACCGTTTGTGACGGCAGGTCGATGGCGATCTCGGCTCCGGGCTTCCGGACGAGCATCGCGCGGATCGCGGCCACGCGTGCGAGCGGCAGCACGATGGCGAGGACCCCGTTCTTGAAGGAGTTCTCGAAGAAGATGTCGCCGAACGAGGGAGCGATCCACGCCCGCAGCCCTGACCCGGCGAGCGCCCAGACGGCGCCTTCGCGCGACGAGCCGCAGCCGAAGTTCTCGGCGGCGACGAGGATTTGAGCGTGGCGGTATTCACGCCGGTCGAGGACGAAGTTGCCATCGGCCTCGCGCAGGTCGTGGAAGAGGAAGTTCTCGTAGCCCGCGGAGCGGGGCTTGCGCAGGAAGCGCGCCGGGACGATGCGGTCGGTGTCGACGTTGACGAGGTCCAGGGGGACGGCGACAGCGGTGAGGTTGGTGAAGGGTTCCATGGAAGATTGGGCCCCGGTCCATCGCCGCCGCAGCGGCGCCCGGGGCGACGGCTAGCTAAGGAGCTTGCGCACGTCTGTGATCCGGCCGGTCACGGCAGCGGCAGCGGCCATGGCGGGACTCATGAGGTGCGTGCGCGCGCCTTTCCCCTGGCGACCTTCGAAGTTGCGGTTGGAGGTCGAGGCGCAGCGCTCGCCCGCCCCCACCAGGTCGCCGTTCATGCCGACGCACATCGAACAGCCCGCGTCGCGCCATTCGAAGTCGGCCTCCAGGAACACGCGATCGAGCCCCTCGGCCTCGGCCGCGCGCTTCACCAGGCCCGAGCCCGGCACGACCATCGCGGGCACCACCGCCTTGCGCCCGCGGACCACGTTCGCCGCCGCGCGCAGGTCCTCCAAACGGCTGTTGGTGCAGGAGCCGATGAAGACGCGGTCGATGGGCACGCCGGCGATCGGCATGCCGGGTACCAGGTCCATGTAGCGCAGCGCCTTCTCCATGCTGCCGCGCCGCGCCGCGTCCTGCTGGCCCCGGGGATCCGGCACCACGCCCGAGATGCCGACGCCGTGCTCGGGGCTGGTGCCCCAGGTCGCCATCGGCTCGATCGCCGCGGCGTCGAGGGCGACCTCGCGATCGAAGCTCGCGTCCGCATCCGAGGGCAACGCCCTCCAGCGCGCCAGCGCCCGGTCCCAATCGGCGCCGCGCGGCGCGTACGGCTTGCCGTGCAGGTATTCGAAAGTGGTGTCGTCGGGCGCGACAAGGCCGCTCCTCGCGCCGGCCTCGATCGACATGTTGCAGATGGTCATGCGCGCTTCCATCGAGAGCGAGGCGATCGCCGCGCCGGCGTACTCCAGCGTGTAGCCGGTGCCGCCGAAAGCGCCGATGCGCGCGATCAACGCGAGGATCACGTCCTTGGAATGCACGCCGGGACCGAGGACGCCGTCAATCCGTATGCGCATCGTCTTCGACTTCGGCTGCCACAGCGCCTGCGTCGCGAGGACGTGGGCGACCTCGGAAGCGCCGATGCCGAAAGCGAGCGCGCCCATGGCACCGTGGGTCGAGGTGTGCGAATCGCCGCAAACGAGCGTGATTCCCGGCTGGGTGATGCCCTGCTCCGGTCCGATCACGTGGACGATGCCCTGGCGCTCGTCGTTCACCGGAAAGATCGTGATGCGGTTGGCGGCCGCATTGCAAGCTAGCGACTCGACCTTGTCGCGCAGCTCCGGGTCGCGGATGTCGTCGCGGCCGCGCGTCGGAACGTAGTGGTCCGGCGTCGCGAACGCGCGCTCGGGCCTCCGCACCTTGCGGCCGGCGTTGCGCAGCGCCTCGAAGGCGTGGAAGCTGCCGTCGTGCAGGAGGTGCCGGTCGATGTAGAGCAGCGCGCGGCCGCCGGGGCCTTTCGCCACCTCGTGGTCGGTCCAGATCTTCTCGTAGAGCGTGAAACCGGGGACAGACCCCATTTCGTGAGTCTCCGCGGCTTACGAGGAGGGGCCCGCGCCTGAATGGGGTCCGTCCCCAGGGACGTGTCCCACGGAGTCGGCGTATTTCTTCATCGCCTCCTCGCCGAGATACTCTTTCTCCCACGCGCGAACCTGATCAAAGCCGGCGAAGGTGTGCAGGTCGCCGAGCGGATGGCCCTTGAACTCCTGCATGAAGCGCGTCTCGGCCACCGGGCCTTCGGCGCGCAGCTGGATGGCGAGGTCGTGCATGGCGCCCAGCGCGGAGCGCAGCATCGCATTGGGCGAGATGCAGACCGCGATGCCCATGGCACGCATCTCGTCGAGGGTGAAGCGCGGCGAGACGCCGGTCATGTTGTAGAACACCGGGCCTTTCACCTCCCTGCAGACGCGGCGAACCTCGTCCGCCGATGTCGGCCCTTCGACGAAGGCGAGGTCCGCGCCCGCGGCGAGGTAGGCGTTCACCCGGCGGATGGCGTCGTCGAGGCTGCCGCCGGAAGCGCCGCGCGCATCGGTTCGCGCGATCAGGACAAAGTCGGGATCCAGGGCGTTGCGAGCATCGACCGCCGCGCGGATCTTGCCCACCGCCTCCTCCATCGGGATCACCAGGCGGCCGGCGACGTGGCCGCAGCGCTTGGGGCTCACCTGGTCCTCCATGTGGATGCCGGCGACGCCCGCGCCCACGTACTCGCGGATGGTGCGGATCACGTTGATCGCATTGCCGAAGCCGGTGTCGGCATCGGCGATCAGCGGCACGCTGACCGCGCCGGCGATGTAGCGCGCGTTGGCGACCATCTCGCTCATGGTGGCGAGGCCCACGTCGGGCAGCCCGGTGAGCGAGAGCGACGTGCCGTAGCCCGTCATGTAGATGGCGTCGAAGCCCGCGCCCTCGAGCACCTTGGCGCTCATCGCGTTGTAGCAGCCGGGGACGTAGAG
>JBKJTM010000398.1:0-12188 GCA_046590805.1 Usitatibacter sp. | reverse complement strand
CACGTCCTCGAGGCGGATCAGCGACGAGCCCGCGAGGATCATCGGGATGTCCTCGGCGGCGGCCGCGCGTGCCAGCATGACGTCGCCCTGGTAGGCGAGGATCGCGCCCATGCCCATGGGACAGATGCCGAAGGGCGCCGCATAGGTCTTGCCGAAAAGCGTCGCCTGCTGCGAGCGCTGGCTGGTGTTCACCAGCGACTTCGAGACGAACTCGTACTCGTCGTAGACAGCGCGGTTGTCGCGGTAGGAGGCGCTGGTCTCGGCAGCGCCGGAGACATAGCCGTAGAGCGGGCGCGGCAGGTAGCGGCGCGCGGCGGGCTCGAAGTCCTCGAGCGCGAGGATGTCCCGCAGATGGCGCGGCGGAGTCTGGTCGGTCATCGCGCCATCGTAACCGAGGCGCCGGAAATTCCACGTCGATTGTGGGTAAGCCACCCACAATCGCGTCCAGGCAATGGCTTATCCACACTTTGGTTCGACCATATCGCCGCCCCCCGCCGGCCGCTACAGTGGGGCGATGAAAGTCCGTGTCTTCCCGCTGCGCGCCCGCGGCCGCAGGCTCGAGCGTGCCGAGAATCTCGACGGCGTCCCCGGCGACCTGCGCATGTATTCCCAGGTCCATGGCACCGAGATGCACATGGTGGCGCGCCTGTGCACGCGCACCGACCGCAGCTCCACCGACCGCGAGCTGCTGCCGCCGCTCTTCTCGCCCGAGCTGGTCGCGATGGGCGACAAGGCGCTGCTGCTGCGCGGCTTCCAGTCGGTGGATGGCGCCGCCTACGTGCAGGAGTGGCGCTGCCTGCTCGAGTGACCTGCGGGGCTGCGTTTGTCGTCACCCGAACTTCGAACTGGGGATTTTCAACACAGAGGACACAGAGGAAAGGCGGAGGTGGCACAGAGAAAAGCTTTTGTGTGTTCGCGTGACTAGGTACCGGAGCCACGAACACGACACAAGGAATTCCTCTGTGCCACCTCTGCGCAACCTCTGTGTCCTTTGTGTTGAAAAGCGCCGTCCCAAATTCGCGAGGTGGGACTTATTGCGCCCGCCTACCCGCGCACCACGGCCTTCACAGCGGCGTCGGTCTTCGGCAGCGAGGCGAGCTCGTCCACGGTGATCGGCTTCACCGGCGGGCGGATGCGGTAGTAACCCACTTCCTGCGGCGAGACGCCGCGCGCCTGAGCGATCAGCTCGGTCACAGTGAGGCCGCAGAGGCGTCCCTGGCAGGGCCCCATGCCGCAGCGCAGGAAGGCCTTCATCTGGTTCGGGCCGGTGCAGCCGAGCTGCGCCGTCTCGATCACCTGGCGCGCGGTGACTTCCTCGCAGCGGCATACGATGGTGTCGCCGTCGGGGATGCGCATCGCCGCGGCGGGGCGATAGAGCGCGTCGAGGAAACGCCGGCCGCGCGCGTAGCGCCCGAGCGCCGCAAGCGCATACCTCTGCGAGGGGCGCGCGACATCGGGACGGACCGCGCCGATCACGTCGCTCGCGGCGAGCACGCCGCGCCACGCCGCCGCCTGGCCGCCGCCGATGCCCGCGCCGTCGCCCGCCACGTAGATCCCGTTGCCCGCGGCGCCGTTGCCGTCCAGCACCGGCGACCAGCAGAGCTGCTCGTCGTTCCAGCGATGCTCGATGCCCGCGGCCATCGCGAGGTTCACGTTCGGCACCACCCCCTGGTGCAGCAAGAGGTTGTCGATAGGGATCGTCCGCGACTCGCCCGCGGCCGTCCTGTAACTCACCGCCGCGAGCTTGCCATCGCCCACGGCCGCGAGGGCGGTCACGCCGCTCTCGACCCGGACCCTGCGCCGTACCGCCGCGAGAAGCGCAAGGCCCTTGGAGAGATAAGGCGAGAACAGGAAGCCGCCCACGTGCCGCAGCGCCCGCGCGCGATTCTCCCGCGGCGTGGTGTCGAGGATGCGCTCGATCGGGGCGCCGGCGTTCAGCAACTGCGAGGCGAGGAGCCACAGCAGGGGTCCGCTGCCGGCGATCACCGTGCGGCCCGCAGGCACGATCGCCGCTGACTTGAGGAGCGCCTGCGCGCCGCCCGCCGACATCACACCGGGCAGCGTCCAGCCCGGGATCGGCAACGGGCGCTCGAGGGCGCCGGTGGCGACGATCACGCGCTTGGCACGCACCAGCATCGACCCGCCGCCGACGCTCACGCCGATCTCGAGCTCCGGGGTGAGGCTCCACACCTTCGCCTCGGGCACGTATTGCGCGCCGCTCGCGAGGAGCTCGCGCGCGATGCCCTCGCCGGCCCAGTAGTCGGCGCCGAGGATCGCGCGGTTCGCCACCGGGGTATCGAGGATGCCGCGATAGAGCTGGCCGCCGGGCGACGGCTGCTCGTCGAAGAGCACCGCCGACAGGCCCGAGCGTGCGCAGAGGCTCGCCGCCGCGAGGCCCGCGGGGCCCGCCCCCACCACCGCCACGTCGTACTCGTCCCGGATCGCCGCGTCGCTCAACGGCCGAGCTCGCGCTTGCCGTGCTGCGTCTCGATCGCCATTCCGTCGCGCACGCGCACCAGGCACCCTTGCCGATTGCCCACGCCGTCGACGGTCACCAGGCAGTCGAAGCAGACACCCATCATGCAATAGGGAGCGCGCGCCACCCCGCCCACCGGAGTCGTGCGGCATTGGCTGATTCCCGCGGCGAGCATCGCCGCGGCGACGCTCTCGCCCTCGCGCGCCTCCACGCCGAGGCCATCGACCGTCACGCCAACCACCGCGCCCGTGTCACGCAACCTTCTGAACATTGAACCTCCCCGTGCTGAAGGGCTGCAGCAGATCCGGCAGCTGGCCCTGTGCAATGTAGCGGCCCAGCTCGAGCGCGTGCACCGCCGCGAGCGTGACGCCGCTGTGACAGGTCGCGACGAAGGCACCCGGGCATTGCGCCGACTGCTCGTAGATCGGGAAGCCGTCGCGGGTCATCACCCGCAGCGCCGCCCATGAACGCACGATGTTGAGCGAGCCCAGGCGCGGGAACATGCGCCGCGCGCGATCCGCGAGCACCGCGATCACCGGATGGGTCACCGTAGGATCGAGCCCCGCCTCCTCCTGCGAGTCGCCGAGCATCACGCCGCCCTCGTCGGTCTGGCGGACCGTGGACACCGGATACCTGAGGAAGGGTGCCGTCTTCTCGGTGACCAGCAGCTGGCCGCGCTGCGGCCGCACCGGCACGTCGAGCCCGACCATCGGTCCCAGGCGCGCGTTGCCGATGCCGGCGGCGAGCACCACCTTGCGCGCGCGCATCTCCCCCTGGGGCGTCTGCAACCGGAATCCGCCTTCGCGGCCGCTGATGTTGTCGACGGGCCGCTCGGAGAAATACCTGACCCCGATCTGCTGCATGCCGGTGTTCAGCGCGCGGAAGAGCTTGAGCGAGTTGCAGTGGCCGTCGAGCTTCGAGAAGCTCGCGCCCGCGACCTCGGGCCCGATCTCCGGCAGCATCGCGGCGACCGCGGCGTGGTCGAGAATCCTGTACTCGTGGCGCGGCATGCCGGGCTGCGCCTGCAGGCGCCGCAGGAGCGCGACGCGGGCCTCGAGCTCGCGCTCGGAGAGCGCGAGGTGGAAGCCGCCGGGATTCTCGTAGCGCACGTCGATGCCGGTCTGGTCCTGCAGGATCGCGGCGAAGTTGCTCCACGCCTTGGCGGAGCGCACCGTCCAGGCGGCGTACTCCGGCATGCCGACACCCTTGTTCTGAACCCACACGAGCGCGAAGTTGCCGCGCGAGGCGCGATAGGCGGCATCGCCCTCGTCCAGGACCGCCACGCGCTGGCCGGCGTTGGCGAGACCCCATGCGATGGCGCAGCCGACGAGCCCGCCGCCGATCACCGCGACATCGAACTCGTCGTCACCCATTACAATCCTGTGGTCCTCGGCGGCATGCGGAAATTTTGCAGTATCTTACGCAAATGAGAACTCCTCGCCCCGTTGCAACCGCTTTCGCGCTCGCGCTCGCTGCCGCTTGCCTCGCGGCCTGGGCGCAGGTCCCCGATGTCCGGCCGCGCCTCGCCGCCCAGCGCGAAGCGATGGCGCCGCTCGCGTACATGGACGGGGTCTGGCGCGGGCCCGCCACCACGACGCTGCCGTCCGGCGAGAAGCGCACCATCGTCCAGACCGAGCGCATCGGCCCCTTCCTCGGCGGCACCGTGAAGATGATGGAGGGCCGCGGCTACGGCGCCGACGGCGAGGTGAGCTTCAATGCGCTCGGCATCATGTCCTACGACGTCGACAAGAAGGCGTTCTCGATGCGCTCCTACGCGCTCGGGCACGCCGGCGACTTCGCGGTGACGTTGCGCGGCGACGGCTTCAACTGGGTGATCCCCCAGGGACCGAACGCGAGGATCCAGTACACCGCCACGGTGACTGCCGACACCTGGCATGAGGTTGGCGATCGCCTCGTCGAGGGACGCCCGCCGATGCGCTTCTTCGAGATGACGCTGAAGCGGGTCGGCGACAGCGATTGGCCCGCCGGCAACCCGATTCCGCCGAAGTAGTGCGCGCCGGCCTTCGAGTCACCGGCCTCGCGCTGGTCGCGTTACTGGCGGCGATGCCGGCGCTCGCGGGACGGCCGCTCTCCACCGAGGATGCGAGCACGCTCCCCGACAGGGCATGCCAGGTCGAGGCGTGGGTCGACCGGTATCGCGACGCCACCCAGGCGTGGCTGGTGCCCGCATGCAACTTCGGCGCTGGCATCGAATGGCAGCTCGGCGGGGCTCGCACGCGCGAGGATGGCCGCAGCGTTCTCTCCGAGACGTACTTCCAGGCGAAGACCGTGCTGCGCTCGCTCGACGATTCACCCTGGGGCGTGGGCCTGGTGGCAGGCGTGATCCGCAAGCCGCTCGCCGATCGTCGCGGCTGGAGCAATCCCTACCTCGTGGTCCCGGTGAGCTTCAAGCTGGGCGAGGAGGCGCTGCTGCATGCGACGGCCGGCGCGAGCCACGATCGGGCCGGGCGCCGCACGGTGACGCTGTGGGGCGTGGGCCTGGAAGCTCCGATGGCACCGCGCGCGACGTTCGTCGCCGAGGCGTTCGGCGAGAATGCGGCGATACCGTTTCTTCGCGCCGGCTTGCGCTTCACTGCCATCGCCAATCGGCTCGACTTCGATCTCACCGCTGTCGCAAAGCCGCGCGGCGGGCGCGATGAGCGCTATGTCTCCATCGGCTTCACCTGGTTCAGCAACTAAGCCGGGGCTGCGCGGCTGCGGAAGAAATTGCCCGAATCGGGAATGGGAATCGGGAACGCAGAGGTACGCAGCTCGAAGTTCGGGTGGCGTGAAACGCGGCCGTGCTCTGTTTTGATAATCCTGCGGGGTATCCAACGGGAGTCGAAATGAACAAGCTCACCCGCCTGACCACCCTCATCGCCGCCTTCGCCGCCAGCGCGGCGCTCGCACAGTCGTATCCCACCAAGCCGATCCGCATCGTGGTGCCGTTCGCCCCCGGCGGCAACGTGGACATCACCGCGCGCCTGGTCGCGCCCGGACTTTCCGAAGCGCTCGGACAGCCGGTGGTGGTCGAAAACCGCGCCGGCGCGGGCGGCACCATCGGTGCCGACAGCGTGGCCAAGTCCGCCCCCGACGGCTACACGCTATTGATGGGCTCCAACAGCACCTTCAGCGTGGCGCCGAGCCTCTATCCGAAGAATCCGTACCATCCGATCCGCGATCTCGCGCCGGTGATCATGATCGCCTCCGGGCCGTTCGTGCTGGTGGTGAACGCGCAATCGCCGATCGCGAGCGCCCGCTCGCTGGTAGCGCGTTCCAAGGCGCAACCCGGCAAGCTCACCATGTCCTCGGCCGGCACCGGCAGCTCCAACCATCTGGTGGGCGAGCTCTTCCAGGAGCTCACCGGCGCCAAGTTCACCCATGTGCCGTACAAGGGCAGCGGCCAGGCGCTCACCGACCTCATGGGCGGGCAGATCGATCTCCATTTCGACCAGATCACCTCGGCCGCGAGTCACATCCAGGGCGGCAAGCTGCGCGCGCTGCTGGTGACCTCGGGCAAGCGCGTACCGATGCTGCCCGAGGTGCCCACCGCCGCAGAAGCGGGCTACGCCAACTTCGAGGCCACCAACGTGACCGGCCTCATCGCCCCCGCGGGCACGCCGCGCGAGGTGATCGACAAGATCGTCGCTGCCACGCAAAAGGTGATCGCGCAGCCCGCGATCCAGGAGCGCCTCGCCATCATCGGCGCCGAGCCCGTGGGCGGCACGCCGGAGCAGTTCGCCACCTATATTCGCAGCGATTTCGCCAAGTGGACCCAGATCGTGAAGGACGCCAATGTCAAGGTCGAATAGCCTCGCCCTCGCATGCCTCTTGCTCGCCCTTGCAGGATGCGCCGCGATGCATGAGCGCGCGCCGGTCTCCACCGCGCCGCTCACCGTGACGCTCGGCACCGCCACGCCCGGCGGCGGCTTCCCCGTTTATGGCGACGCGCTGGTCGCCAGCGTGAAGGAGGCCGATCCCACGCTCACCATCGAGGCGCGCAACACGCGCGGGAGCGCGGAGAACGTGCCGCTCCTCGAGGAGCGCAAGCTCGACATCGCGCTGGTGCAGGGCGAGGCGGCCTACGAGGCGATGGCCGGCATCGGCCGCAAGGGTGCGGCGAACATGAAGATCCTGTGGGCGATGTATTCCTCGCCCGGCATGTTCGTGGTGCGCGCGGACAGTCCCTACAAGACCATCGCGGACCTGAAGGGCAAGACGGTCGCGTGGGGCGCGAAGGGTTCGGGCCTGGTGCTGCTCGGCGGCTACGTCGTCGATGGCCTCGGCATGAACCGCGACCGCGACTTCGAGCCGATCTACCTCGATCGCGCCGGCGATGGCCCGGCGATGCTGCAGGACGGCCGCATCGCGGCGCTCTGGGGCGGCGGCATCGGCTGGCCGGGCTTCACTGCCGCGGCCAAGGCGCCCGGCGGCGCGCGCTTCATCGCGCCCAACGCCGCGGAGATCGACCGCATCGTCGCCAAGCACACGTTCCTCAAGCGCGTCACCATTCCGGCCGGGAGCTATCCGACCCAGTCCGCGGCCATCCCGTCGGTGGGTTCCTGGAGCTTCATCTTCGCGCGTTCCGACTTGCCCGACGACACCGCCTATCGCCTGGCGCGCGCGTTGCACCGGGGGGAAGCGAAGTTCGGGCAACGGCTGCCGCAGGCTGCCGAGAGCACCGCGGCGAATACCTGGGCCGCTCTCGCCGACCGCAACACGCTGCACCCGGGTGTCGCGCGCTACCTGCGCGACGCGGGCATCGCGCGCTAGCCGCGCTTCGCGAGCATCGCCTCGCGGCGCTCGAGGCTTTCCTTCGGCCATTGCGCCTTGCGGTCGTAGTACTCCGCGACCGCGGGCGTCCCCGGCGGCAGCACCACCCAAGCCTGCTTCGAAGCGGTGAAGATGTGGATGTCCGGCGGCAGGCAGTCCGGCTCGTCGAGCGTGCCCACGCGCACGAATCGCACCGCGTCCCCGGCACCGGCGTAGTTGCTCCACAACGCCACGCGGCACTTCGGGCAGCGCGAGATCCTCTGGCCCTTGCCGCTGTTCGACGGCGTGTCCACCACCTCGGGCGTGCCGCAGAGCAATTCCACGCGCTCCGACTCGATCATCGCGTTCAACGCGAACGAGGCGCCGGTCTCGCGCTGACACCAACGGCAGTGGCAGCAATGGACGAAGAGCGGCCGGCTCGTCATCCGGTAGCGGATGGCGCGGCAGGTGCAGCCGCCCTCGTAGGTTTCGTCCATGAATGAATTGGTACCAGGTTACGTTTCCGCAAATGTAACCTGGTACCAATTCAGGGGGGGGTAGCCAAACCTGAGATGAATGCCGAGTATTCGGCACTCGCCGCTCCACTCCTCCGCACGCCAAGTCTCCACTCTTCCGTAGCTCGCCCGGCGGCCGGCACCCTATCGTGGCATCGCGCTGATCGAAGCGCGTGCACCGAGGAACCACCATGAAAAAGATCCAGCTCGCAGTCTCCACCGTCGTCGCGCTCGTGGGCGTGGCGATGCTGCTTCGCGCCGGCAGCCTCGAGCGGCCCGTCAGCTACACCATCGACAGCGCGCCGACGCCGTACAGCACGTCGCATGCGATCGTGCAGTCGCGGCCCGGACTCCCGGAAGAGCAACCGCCGACGTTCTGAGGCTGACCCTCTCCCCGACCCTCTGGAGAGGGGGGCTACTTGCAGCCCAAGCGCGTCACGCGGAGCGCGCCGAACACCGCGACGCCCTTGTTGCTCTCGTCGACGGCGCCCACGGAGGTGCCGTCTTCCTTGGCGCTGGCGAGCTGGGCATTGCACGGGGCCTCGATCTCGATCTTGCCCGCCACCGTCACGTTGGAGCGGAAGCAGTACCAGCCCTTCGGGTTGGAAAGCCGGATGGTGCTCTTGCCCATCACGTTCACCGCCGGCCGGATCAGCACCAGCGCGGCCCTGTCCGTCGGCGCGTCGTAGGTGCCGCCACCGCCGCCTACTCCAAAGACCTTTACCCCCGGCGAGATGACGCTGGTGGCGGGCGTGCCCTTCTTGAAGGGCGACTTCGAGCCCCACGACGCGATGCACGCATCGAGCACCTTCTGGTCGTTGGCGTGAGCGGCGCCGGACAGCAGGGCAAACGCGGCGAGCGCCGCGGTCGCGAATGTCTTCGTCATGTTTCCTCCATCGAATCGTAACGCTCCACCGCGATGATAGCGCGCTGTCGCCATCCCGCGACGCGCATTCGGAACGCATCTTGCACGGACTCACCGGTCGGCGCCGCGGCCGGCGTATTAGCGCGCTAGGAGCGGCCGAGGAAGTCCTGCTTGCCGAGCTCGATGCCGTTGTGCCGCAGGATGTCGTACGCGGTCGTGGTGTGGAAGAAGACGTTCGGCAGCACGTGGTTGAAGAGGTACGGCGTGCCCTGCATCGACCGCTCCGCGGTGCGCGTCTTCCAGGTGACGGTGCGGTCCTCGGCCCCCTCGAACTGCGCGGGCTTGAGCGTCTTGAGAAACTCGACCGTCTTGCGGCAGCGCTGCGCGAGGTCGGCGAACGTGGCCTCGTTGTCCTCGAAGGCCGGAGGCTCGACGCCTGCGAGGCGCGCGGAGCCGCCTTTCGAGATGTCGGAGGCGATCTGCACCTGCTTGGCGAGCGGGAACATGTCGGGGAAGAGGCGCGCGGACATGAATACCGACGGGTCGATCTTCTTCGCTTCGGCCTGGGCGGCGGACTTTTCCAGCACCGCGGCGAGGTTGTCGAGCGCGCGGGAAATGGTGGGCACACAGGCCTCGTACATCGAAAGCTTCATCGCGTCAGTTCCGTATGGAGTGGAGGGGCCATGTTATCTACTTACGCAGCCGCCGGTATTGCGACATGTGGCGGATGGCGTCCTTGCCGCGACCGGCCTGCTCGTGGAGGAGCGCCAGGTTGTAGTGCGCATCGGCCATGCCGGGATCGACCTGCACCGCCGCTTCGTAGGCTCGGACCGCCTGCGGGATGTGCCCCATGTCCTCGAGCAGCACCGCGAAGTTGAAGAGCAGCACCGCGTCGGCGCCGCAGGCATCGAGCGCCGCGAGGTAGGCGCGCTCCGCCTCGGCGTGGCGCCGCGCCTCGTGCAGCAGCAGCGCCATGTTGATGCGCGCATCGAGGTGCGCCGGCTCCGCGGCGATCGCCTTCGCGTACGCCTGCAGCGCGCCCTTGGGGTCGCGCTCCTCGAGCTCGAGCCCCTGCTCGAAAAATGGTGTCGGAGTCGATTTTGCGGAAAATGGTGTCGGAGTCGATTTTCCGGCGGGCGGGAAATTGACTCCGACACCATTATTTTCAGTCCCCAACTCCAGTAGGTACTGCCCCGAGTCGGCCAGCCACCGCCCGCCCTCTTCCTTCAACCTGACGACGATGCGGTCGGCGACCGCGCTGATGGCGACGCCGGAGAGCGGCATCGCGTCGGGCAGGTGGCGGCGCAGCTCCTTCAGCGATTTGGCGATGCGGCGGTTGGAGACCTTCGCGTCCACCAGCCCCTGCGCGGTGCGCAGCAGGATCAGGTCCCGGAAGGTAAAGCGCAGCGCGTTGCGCGGCCCGCGCCCGGGAACGACGAAGCCGGCGTCGATCAGCGTGCGCAGCGTCGCGCGCGGAAGGCCGATGAGGCGCTCGACATCGCGAACACCGTAGGGATGCATCTGGGTGCCGCCTTGCGGTGAATCAGGCCTTGTTCTTGGCTTTCTTCGCGGCCGGAGCCGGCGCTGCCGCCGCGCGCTTGGGCGGCTTGCGCGCCTCGGTCGCCGCGGCTCCCTTGGCCTTCGAGGGCGCCGGCGACTTCCGCTCCAGGCTCGCGCGCAGCGCCTCCATGAGGTCGATCACCTGCGCGCCGATCACCGGCTCGTCGGTCATCGTGATCTCCTGCCCCTCGACCTTGCGTTGCACCGCGGCCTCGATGCGCGTTGCGACCGTGTCGGTGTAGGCGCTCGGATCGAAGGTCTCCGAGGTCTGCGCATCGATCAGCTGCTTGGCGAGCTTCAATTCCGCGTCCTTGACCTCGGTCTCGGGGATCTCGATCTCCTTCATCGAGCGCACCTCGCCCGCGTACAGCAACTGCTGCATGACGAGGCCTTCCTCCACCGCGCGAATCATCACGATGTACTGCTTGCCGCGCGCGGCCCAGCGCCCGAGCGCGCAACGCTCCGATTCCCGCAGCGCGCGCGCGAGCAGCGCATAAGGCTTGGCCCCGCCCTTGTCGGGCGCGAGGTAGTAGGCCTTGTCGAAATACACCGGGTCCACCGATTCGAGCGGCACGAACTCGGTGATCTCGGCCATGTGCGTCCCGGCCTCCTCCATCGCCTTCAGCTCGTCGGGCGTGAAGATCACGTACTGGTCCTTGGCGAACTCGAAGCCCTTGACCATGTCCTCGCGGGGGACCACGACCTCTTCCTTGAGGCACAGGTACTGCTGCTTCAGGCGCGAGCCGCACCCCTTGTGCAGCATGTTGAACGAGATGGCCTTGCTCGCCTCGGTGGCGGAGAAGAGCTTCACCGGGATCGAGACCAGTCCGAACGAAACCGTGAGCGATGCAATCGAGCGCGCAGCCATGTTGCCTCCAGGACCCCTCAGGGACCGAACATACTATCGAAGAAGAAATAAACTTGCAAATCAGTGATATACGGTCAACTCTTTACAGGTCGCTTCAACGCCCTCTCGAGGCTCTGCTTGATGGTGAGCGCGTCGTGCCAGCGATCCCCGGTCTGCGCCAGCCGCTCGGCGGCGTTGGTCATCCGAAAGTCGAGCGGATGCGCGCCCGCAAGCTCGTCCCACGCGAGCGGCATCGACACCGGGGCGCCGGGCTCCCCCCGCGGCGAGTAAGCGACGTTGAGCGTCTTGCCGCGAACGTTCATGTTGTAGTCCATGAAGATCTTCCCGGTGCGCTTCGGCACGCTCCACTCGACCGTCACGTCCTGGGGGTGCAGGCGCACGAGATGCCGCCCCACCAGCTCGGAGACGTGGCGTGCGGTATCGAAGTCGATGGTCCGCTTGATCGGCACGAACACGTGCAGCCCGGTCTTGCCCGAGGTCTTCACGATCGGCTCGAGCCCCATCCCCTGCAGCAGCTCGCGCAGCCGGAACGCGACTTCCTTGCCCTTCTCGAAGGCCACGGTGTTGAGCTCCGGCTCGGCGCCCTTCGCCTCCTTGCCCGAGTAGATGTACGGATCGATGTCGAAGAGCACGTAGTCGGGATAGTTCGCGACCGACGCGTCGATCGCCTCGGGCGACGAGGCGTAGTCGGTAGACTTCGATTTGCTGTCGGGCCCCGCTTTGGTGCGCGAATGCCAGACGTGGAACTCGAGCGTGCCCGACTGCGCGAGCCACAGCAGCGTGGCGAGGTTCTGGCACAGCAGGTACTCGTGCTCGCCGGAGTTGTGGTCGGAGAACACCGTCACCGACTCGACGAAATCCGGCCGCGCTTGCTCCCAGTGTTTCTGAAAGAAGCGCTGGCCCTTGATGCCGTCGGGCATGCGGATCATGGTGAGCGGCCGGTCGGCGAGGTGCGGCAGCATGTAGGGCGACACCTGCGCCAGGTACCTGAGGAGATCGCGCTTGGTGAGCGCCGGTTGCTGCACGCCGGGATTGGCCGGCCAGTACACGCGGTCGAGATTGGTGAGCTTGATGGTGTGGCGGCCGACCGAGAGGGCAAGCGAGGACTTGGCGCGGTCGAGTTGGGCGACGACGTCGTCGATTGGGCCCCGG
>JBKJTM010000375.1:0-7674 GCA_046590805.1 Usitatibacter sp. | reverse complement strand
TGCTCGACCTCGACAAGTTCAAGGCGGCGCTGCGCCCCGACACCATCGTGGTGTCGATCATGCACGTGAACAACGAGATCGGCGTGATCCAGCCGATCGCGGAGATCGGCGAGATCACGCGCGCCAAGGGCATCATCTTCCACGTCGACGCGGCGCAATCCACCGGCAAGGCGCCGATCGACCTGGCGACCACCAAGGTCGACCTGATGAGCTTCTCGGCGCACAAGACCTACGGCCCCAAGGGCATCGGAGCGCTCTACGTGCGCAGGAAGCCGCGCGTGCGCCTGGAGGCGCAGATGCATGGCGGCGGGCACGAGAAGGGCTTCCGCTCCGGCACGCTCGCGACGCACCAGATCGTCGGCATGGGGGAGGCATTCCGCATCGCGCGCGATGAGATGGCGGCCGAGAACGAGCGCATCCGCATGCTGCGCGACCGCCTGCTCGCGGGCCTGAAGGACATGGAAGAGATCTATGTGAACGGTGACCTGGAGCAGCGCGTGCCGCATAACCTCAATGTGAGCTTCAATTACGTCGAGGGCGAGTCGCTGATCATGGGGATGAAGGAGCTCGCGGTGTCTTCCGGCTCCGCCTGCACCTCCGCGAGCCTCGAGCCCTCGTATGTGCTGCGCGCGCTCGGACGCAACGACGAGCTCGCGCACAGCTCCATCCGCTTCACCCTCGGGCGGTTCACCACCGAGGCGGACATCGATTTCGCGGTGAAGCTCATCAAGGAGCGCATCGGCAAGCTGCGCGAGATGAGCCCGCTGTGGGAAATGTACAAGGACGGGATTGACCTCAGCACGGTGCAATGGGCAGCTCATTAACAGGACAGGGCACATCGGGCCTTCCTTCGTCGGCCCTCGCGTTGTGACCAGTCCCTAGGAGATAGAAATGGCGTACAGCGAAAAAGTCATCGACCACTACGAAAACCCGCGCAACGTCGGTTCCTTCGGCAAGAACGAAGAAGGGGTCGCCACCGGCATGGTGGGCGCGCCCGCCTGCGGCGACGTGATGAAGCTGCAGATCAAGGTGAACAAGCAGGGGATCATCGAGGACGCCAAGTTCAAGACCTACGGCTGCGGCTCCGCGATCGCCTCGTCCTCGCTGGTCACCGAATGGGTGAAGGGCAAGTCGGTGGCTGAAGCCGCCGGGATCAAGAACACCCAGATCGCGGCCGAGCTGGCGCTGCCGCCGGTGAAGATCCACTGCTCGATCCTCGCCGAGGACGCCATCAAGGCGGCGCTCGCGGATTACCAGAAGAAGTTCGGCGGCGGAGAAGTTTCCGGCGCGGCACACGTGGATCCCGCGCAGAAGGCGGCGGATTGACATGGCGGTGACCCTGACCGATCGCGCTGCCGACCACGTGCAGCGCTACATGCAGAAGCGCGGCAAGGGCGTGGGACTGCGCCTGGGTGTCCGGACCACCGGCTGCTCGGGCCTCGCCTACAAGCTCGAGTTCGCCGACGAGATCCTGCCCGAGGACCAGACGTTCGAGAGCAACGGTGTCCAGGTGCTGATCGATCCCAAGAGCCTCGCCTACCTCGACGGCACCGAGCTCGATTTCGTGCGCGAGGGCCTCAACGAGGGCTTCAAGTTCAACAACCCCAACGAGAAGGACCGCTGCGGCTGCGGCGAATCGTTCAACGTCTGATCGCTGTCGCCCCGGGCACCGCTGTGACCGCTGTCGCCCCGGACGCTGCTGTGACTGCTGTCGCCCCGGGCGCCGCTGTTGCGGCGATGGACCGGGGCATAATTTGACCTGCTCCTGATGCATTGGGTCCCGGCCTTCGCCGGGACGACCATTTCGTGAACCCCGAATTCTCCCGCGATCATTTCGACCTGCTCGGCCTGCCCGTGGCCTACGCCGTGGACGCGGCACGCCTGGAGCGCGGCTACCGCGACCTGCAGTCGCAGGTGCACCCCGACCGCTTCGCCGCGGCGCCGGAGGCGGAGAAGCGCGTGGCGATGCAGTGGGCCACCCGGGCCAACGAGGCCTACCGGACGCTGCGCGACCCGGTCGATCGCGCGCGCTACCTGCTGCACCTGAAGGGCTACGACACGGGCGAGGACACCAACACCGCGATGCCGGCGGATTTCCTGATGCAGCAGATGGAGTGGCGCGAGGCGGCGGCGGAGGCACGCGGCCTGCGCGACCGCGGGCGCCTGGAAACGCTACGCGGCGACCTGCGGGCGGCGCACGCCGAGATGCTCGGCCAGCTCGAGCGTGCCATCGACCGCGAGTCCAATTTCGATGCCGGCTGTTCGCTGGTGAGAAAACTACGTTTCCTCGAGAAGCTCGAGGAAGAGATCGAGGAGGCGCTCGAATGAGCGTGCGTGAAACCACCATTGCCCTCATAGAGGATTCCCACCGCTTCAGCGCTTCCTATGGCGGCGGCCTCGCGAGCCACCTTCCGATGGCGTTGCTTGCGCTCGATGCCATGGGCGCGAGCGACGAACGCATCGAGGCGTATGCGAGGCGATACGCCGCACAACTGGAGCCGATGCCGCCTGCGGCCGACACCATCGGCGCCGGCGACGAGCAGCGTTTTCTCGGATCGGCTGCCGCCCTTCCTTCGTGGGTTGCCTATTTCGAGGCGCGCATCGCGGCCGAAGGCCGCGACAAGGTGATGCGCGAGTGGACGACGCGCCTCACCCCGGGCATCGGCAGCGCGGCATTTCACGGCGTCATCCGCACGGCCTATGCGCTCGACGCGGGGAGCGACGCCGAGCTCGCCCATGCGCTCGCCTATTGGGCGTCCGCTTACGAGCCGCTGCACCAGTTCTCGACCCCGGCGGGCAACCGCACCCCCGCGGAAATCCTCACGCAAATCTCGAAGGACCCCGGGTTCGCGGGCAAGAAGCTCCCGGGGCGCAGCATCGCCGGCCGCATGCTGGCCGCGAGCCGGTTGCGCGAGTTCGGCGGTTGGGTCGCGTCCGCTGATCCCGCGCGCCTCGACCTCGATTCGCTCGCCGCCTCGGTGATCCGCGCCTATGCGGCCACCGGCGACTTCACGATCCTGCACGCAGTCACCGGCACCCATGCCACGCGCGCGTTGCTGCGCCACGTGGACAGCCCGACCGCGCTGGTGGGCGCGCTCTGGCGAGCGCTCCTCGCCGCGTACGTGGGCGTGGGCGCCCCGCCGGTCGCAGGCTGGCGCCTGGAGGGCGACGACAAGCTCGACTGGCCCGCCATCCACGAGCGCGCCTGCCGCTGCGACGACGAGCACGACGTGAAGATCACCTACTCCTGCTGGCGCGGCTGGCAGTGGACCGGCGACGACATCTATCGCCGCGTCGCGAGCTCGGTCGTGGCGCGCGCCACCGCGGGAGTCGCGGGCTGATGGCCCTGCTGCAGATCTCCGAGCCGGGCGAGGCGCCCGAACCGCACCAGCGCAAGCTTGCGGTCGGCATCGACCTCGGCACCACCCACTCGCTCGCCGCGACGGTGAGGAGCGGGGTGGCCGAGGTGATCGCCGACGAGTCCGCGCGCCCGCTGCTGCCGTCGATCGTCCGCTACTTTCCCGACGGGCGTATCGACGTGGGCTACGACGCGCGTGCGGCCCAGGCCGACGACCCGGCGAACACCATCGTGTCGGTGAAGCGCTTCATGGGCCGGGGGGTGGCGGACGTCGCGCGCTACGGCGCGCTTCCCTACCGATTCGTCGATGCGCCCGGCATGGTCGCCATCGAGACCGCCGCGGGCACGCGCTCGCCGGTGCAGGTCTCGGCGGAGATCCTCAAGGTGCTGCGCGATCGCGCCGAGCGCGCCCTGGGCGGCGAGCTCTTCGGTGCGGTGGTGACGGTCCCGGCCTACTTCGACGACTCGCAGCGCCAGGCGACCAAGGATGCCGCCAGGCTCGCGGGCCTCAACGTGCTGCGGTTGCTGAACGAGCCGACGGCGGCCGCGATCGCCTACGGCCTGGACCACGCGTCCGAAGGCACCTTCGCCATCTTCGACCTCGGCGGCGGCACCTTCGACATCTCGATCCTCAAGCTCACCAAGGGCGTCTTCGAGGTTCTCGCCACCAACGGTGACTCCGCGCTCGGCGGGGACGACTTCGACCAGGCGATCGCGACCCACTGGCGCGTGGGCCACAACATCGCCGACGCGCGCGGCGGCGACACGCGCCGCCTGCTGGCCGCGGCGCGCGAGGTGAAGGAGACGCTCTCCGCCGCCACCGAGGCCGACGTCCACGTGACGCTCTCGTACGGCCAGAAGCTGCATCTCCACCTCACGCGCGCCGAGTTCGAGCAACTCACCGCGCCGCTGGTGCAGAAGACGCTGGGTCCGACGCGCAAGGCGATGCGCGACGCGCGCCTCGAGCCTGCGGACATCGCGGGCACCGTGCTGGTCGGCGGCGCCACGCGCATGCCGCACTTGCAGCGCGCGGTGGACGCGTTCTTCGGCAAGCCCGCGCTCAAGGACCTCGATCCGGATCAAGTCGTAGCGCTCGGCGCGGCGATCCAGGCCAACGTCCTCGCCGGCAACCGCGCACCGGGTGACGACTGGCTGCTGCTCGACGTGATCCCGCTTTCCCTCGGCCTCGAGACCATGGGCGGGCTGGTGGAGCGGATCGTGCCGCGCAACTCGACGATTCCGGTCGCGCGCGCGCAGGAGTTCACCACCTTCAAGGACGGCCAGACGGCGATGGCGCTGCACGTGGTGCAGGGCGAGCGCGAGCTGGTGGCGGATTGCCGTTCGCTGGCGCGCTTCGAGCTGCGCGGCATCCCGCCGCTCGCCGCCGGCGCGGCACGCATCCAGGTCACTTTCCAGGTGGATGCCGATGGCCTGCTGTCGGTGTCGGCGCGCGAGAAGACCACCGGCGTCACCTCGGCGATCGTGGTGAAGCCTTCCTATGGACTCACCGACGCGCAGGTCGCCACCATGCTGCAGGAAAGCTTTTCGCACGCCGCCCACGACCGAGATGCGCGCGCGTTGGCGGAACAGCGCGTGGAGGCCGCGAGCCTGCTGGAAGCGGTGGGCGCCGCGCTCGGCAAGGACTGCGACCTGCTGGACGAGGGCGAGCGCGCGAAGATCGAGCGCGGCATCGCGAAGCTCCGGACCATACGCGAGGGCACCGACCATCGCGCCATCAAAGCCGCGATCGAATCGCTCAACCACGCGACCGAGCCTTTCGCCGGGCGCCGCATGGACCGGGCCGTCTCCGGTGCGCTCGCCGGACGCCGCGTGGACGAGGTGCGATGAGCAAGCTCACCGTCCTGCCGCACGACACGCTCTGCCCTGAGGGCAAGGAGATCGAGGCCACGCCGGGCATTTCCCTCTGCGACGCGCTGCTCGCCAACGGCATCGAAATCGAGCACGCCTGCGAGAAGAGCTGCGCCTGCACCACCTGCCACATCATCGTGCGCGAGGGGTACGATTCGCTCGATCCGCCGGCCGACAAGGAGGACGACCTGCTCGACATGGCCTGGGGGCTGGAGCTCACCTCGCGGCTCTCGTGCCAGGCGCGCATGAAGGACAAGCCGGTGACGGTGGAGATCCCGCGTTATACGATCAACCATGCGAGCGAGATCAAACGTTAGTTTGTCGTCCCCGCGCAGTTGGTTTGTCGTCCCCGCGTAGGCGGGGACCCAATTTCAGGAACGTCCCATGAAATGGCTCGACACCCAGGAAATCGCCATCGCTCTTTCCGAAGCACACCCCGGCGTCGACCCTGAGCGCATAAACTTCGTCGACCTGCGCGCCTGGGTGCTCGAGCTCGAAGGCTTCGACGACGATCCGAAGCGCTCGGGCGAGAAGATCCTCGAGGCCATCCAGGCCGCCTGGATGGAGGAAATGGAGTAATCGCGAAGGGGGGTCGTATGAAGTGCTCCGCCTTGTTTCTCGCCCTGGCCGTGGCGCTGCCGTTCGCAGCCGGCGCCCAGCCCTATCCCAACAAGCCCATCCGCATGATCGTGCCGCTCGCGGCGGCAAGCGCCGTGGACAACGCCGCGCGCATCGTCACGCAGAAGATGGCCGCGAGCATGGGCCAGCAGATCACCATCGAGAACCTTCCGGGGGCCGCGGGGCAGATCGGCACGGAGCGTGTCGCCAAGGCAACGCCCGACGGCTACACCATCGGCGGCTTCAACGACAGCATCATGACGATGCTGCCCAACTTGAATCCGAACCTCACCTGGGACATCTTTCGCGATTTCGCGCCGGTGTCGCTGGTCGCGACGATCGAATGGGGGTTGGTCGCCAACAACGATTCGCCGTACAAGAGCGCCGCTGATTTGATCGCGGCCGCCAAGGCCCGCCCCGGGCAGATCAACTACGGCTCCGGCGGCAACGGCAGCCCGCAGCACATCGCGATGGCGCTGTTCGCTTCCACTGCGGGCGTCACGATGACGCACGTGCCGTACAAGGGCGCCACGCAGGCGGCGCTCGGCGTCGCCGCCGGTGAGGTGCCGGTGGCATTCCAGGGTCTGGCGACCGTGACCGGCCTGGTGAAAGGCGGCAAGGTGAAACTCATCGGCGTGACGACCCGTAGCCGTCTCCCGCAGTTTCCCGACACGCCGACCGTGGCGGAGTCGGGTTTGCCCGGTTTCGAATTCAATTCGTGGTTCGCCGTGATGGCCCCCGCCGGCACGCCAAAGGAAATCGTGCAGCGGCTCAACAGCGAGATCGCGAAGGCGATGGCGGATCCGGAGGTGCGCGACAAGCTGTTGGCGCAGGGCCTGACCGTTCGCGGGACGACGCCCGAAGAACTGGGCACCGCGACGCGCGCGCAACTCGCGCGCTACGCACAGCTGTTCCGGCAGGCGAACATCAAGGCGGAATGATCGGGTGAAGGTGATACGCAGGTGCCGCGTCCGCCGCCGGCGCGCGAGGGCGAGGCGCCCTCAACGCACGAGGGGACCGACCTTCACCACGCGGATCGCCGCCCACACGTACTCGTCCTGGCGCTCGAGCGTCTTGTCGAGCATGAGCTTGTAGCGGTTCCGTTTCGTCTCGCAGTAGTACGTGCGTCCCTGGACGTAATCGTCCGCGAACACCAGTACGCTCTGCCGCACGCGCACGTCGCACGGTCGTCGACAGGATCTGGATTTCCAGATCGAGCTCGTCCGTGGCTGCCGGCGCGACTCGCCGCACGACGCCGACGATCCAGATCTTCGTCGCCTCGACGCGCAGCATGAGCAGCGCACCGATCGCCGGGGTCATGCCGGCAGTGGCCCTGCCCAGCAGCCGGCAGCCCGAGTCGCGCACGTCGTTCACGGTCCAGCCGTCGTACAGCAAGCCGGGCGCCGCATCCTTCGCCCCGCTGCCGCTCGCCGCTGGAGAATCCGGCAGCAGGCGCTGCATCGTCAGGGCGATGTCGCGCAGTTTGAAGCAGACGCTGACCCGCTTGCTCACGTTGCGCCGCCGCTCGCGCCGCAGCTCGCTGCCCTTCGGTCCGCGCCAGAACGCAAGCAACTGGTGCAGCAGCGCGATGCGCCGGCTCATCGTGAGCGTGTCGCCGTCGTCGGCGGCCAGGCGCGTCTGCGTATCGCCGATTTCTTTCCGGATCCGCGCGTGGAGCGGCGGCAGGTCGAGCCAGAGCAGCCCTGCCTTGATGATCTTCGGCGGCGCGACGAGACCATCGGACCCGCTCGGATAGATGGCGCAGGCGTTGCCGGTCGCCGGCTCGCTCGCGATGTGCAGGCTGTCGACCCAGCGGCCGAGCCAGCTCG
>JBKJTM010000347.1:0-3109 GCA_046590805.1 Usitatibacter sp. | reverse complement strand
GAAGGTGTAGCCGTCCGGAGCCGCCTTCGAGGCGGTGGCCGCGCCGAGCGTGCCGCCGGCCCCGCCGAGGTTCTCGATCAGCACGTTCTGGCCGAGCATCACGGAAAGCTTCTGCGCCACCGGCCGCGCAAAGGCATCGGTGCCGCCGCCGGCCGGGAAGGGGTTGACCCACTTGATCGGCCGCTCGGGCCAGGACTGCGCGCCCGCGCCGAAAGCCGCTGCGGACAGTGCGAGCGCCATTACAGCCCGCGCGAAATTGCGCTTGTGCATCTTCGACTCCTCCTATGGTTGGCGTGCCCCGGCTCGAGGCAGGGGCATCGGTCGTACGCTTGAACTCTATCAGCTACGCGGCGGCGCGAACGCCCTTCGCGACGTTCGCCTGGCCGGCCAGATACTCCATCGCTGCGAGCACGCCGCCCCTGCGATACGGGACCCCGGCGAGCTCTAGGCCCATCTCCACGCCGGCGAGGGTGCCCGCGAGCGTGAGGTCATTGAAGTCGCCCAGGTGGCCGATGCGGAAGACCTTGCCCTGCAGCTTGGCAAGCCCGGTGCCCAGGGACATGTCGAAGTGCTGCAGCACCGCGGCGCGGAACTTGTCCGCGTCGTGCCCGGGCGGCATCAGCACCGCGGTGAGCGACGAGCTGTATTCCTCCGGCACCTGGCAGAGGATCTCGAGCCCCCAGGCGCGGACCGTGCGGCGCGTGGCCTCCGCATGGCGGTCGTGGCGGGCGAAGACGTTGTCCAGCCCCTCTTCCTCGAGCATCGCGATCGCCTCGCGCAGGCCATAGAGCATGTTGGTGGCGGGGGTATAGGGAAAGTAGCCGGTCGCGTTGGAGGCGAGCATCTCGCCCCAGTCGAAGAAGGAGCGCGGCAGCCTCGCCGTCTTGCTGGCGGCGAGCGCCTTGTCGGACAGCGCGTTGAAGGAAAGCCCCGGCGGCAACATGAGGCCCTTCTGTGATCCGCCCACGGTCACGTCCACGCCCCACTCGTCGTGGCGGTAATCGATCGATGCGAGCGACGAGATGGTATCCACCAGCAGGAGGGCCGGATGGTTGGCGTTGTCGATCGCCTTGCGCGCGAGCGGAATGCGGCTCGCGACCCCGGTGGAGGTCTCGTTGTGCACCACGCACACCGCCTTGATGGCGTGCGCCTTGTCCGCGGCGAGACGCGCCTCGATCTGCGCGTAGTCGGCGCCATGGCGCCAATCGCCGGGAATGAGGTCGATCTCGAGGCCGAGCTTCTTCGCCATCTTGAACCAGAGCGACGCGAAGTGGCCGGTCTCGGACATCAGCACCTGGTCGCCGGGCGAGAGCGTGTTCACCAGCGCCGCCTCCCAGGCGCCGGTTCCGGACGCGGGATAGATGATCACCGGATGGCGCGTCCTGAAGATGCGCTTCATGCCGTCGAGCACGTCGTGCCCCAGGTGGGCGAAGTCGGGCCCGCGGTGGTCCATCGTCGGGAAGTCGATCGCGCGCAGCACGCGATCGGGGACGTTGGTGGGGCCGGGGATCTGCAGGAAATGGCGTCCGGCTGGCATGGCGGTGCTCCTCGGGGATCGTATTTCCCCCATAATGCCGCAGCCCCGGCTCCATTGGCGTCCACCGCGGTAACAGCCCCCATGACACACCCCGTAACCGTTCCCGTGCGCTTCACGCGAGGGGCCGAAACCTCTGCCTTGGCCCGGCGCCTGGCCCGCGAGGTCGACGGCGAGGTGCTCTTCGACGCCGCGAGCCGCGGACGCTATTCGACCGATGCCTCGATCTACCAGGTGACGCCGGTGGGCGTGGTCGTGCCGCGCAACGCCGAGGCGGCGATCACCGCGATGCAGATCGCCGTCGAGGAAGGTGTCGCGGTGTTGCCGCGCGGCGCGGGGACCTCGCAATGCGGCCAGACCGTGGGCGCGGCGCTGGTGATCGACGACAGCAAGTACGTGAACCGGGTACTCGAGGTGGACGCGGAAGGGCGCCGCGCGGTGGTCGAGCCGGGCGTCGTCCTCGACACCCTCAATTCGCAGCTGCGCTCGAAGGGTCTCTGGTACCCGATCGACGTCTCTACCGCCGCGCAGGCGACACTCGGCGGGATGGCGGGCAACAATTCGTGCGGCTCGCGCTCGCTCGCCTACGGCAACATGGTCGACCGCGTGGAGGCGATCGATGCGTGGCTGCCGTCGGGCACGCGCGGGCGCTTCGATGCGGAGCCATCCGATCCGCGCATCGCGCAGATCGCCGACCACGCCCGTGCCCTCTTCGAGCGCGAGCGCGACGAGATCGCCGCCCGGTTTCCGAAGGTGGCGCGCCGCGTCGCGGGATACAACCTCGATCGCCTCGCGCCGGAGCGGTTCAACCTCGCCAAGCTGCTGGTCGGGAGCGAAGGCACGCTCGCGTGGTTCGAGAAGATCCACCTGTCGCTCGCGCCCCTGCCGAAGCACAAGGCGCTCGGCGTCGCGCACTTCCCGCGCTTCTACGACGCCATGAACGCGGCCCAGCACATCGTGAAGCTCGGACCCTCCGCGGTGGAGCTCGTCGACCGCACCATGCTCGACCTGGCGCTGGCCAACGCCGCGTTCGCGCCGGTGATCCGCGCCTTCGTGAAGGGCGAGCCGCAGGCGATCCTGCTGGTGGAATTCGCCGGCGACGAGGCGGAGGAACAAGCCGCGGGGGTGGCGCGCCTGGCGGAGCTGATGGGCGACCTGGGCTTCGGCGACGCGGTGGTCGAGACTCTCGACGCAGGCCAGCAGAAGTCGCTGTGGGAGGTACGCAAGGCGGGCCTCAACATCATGATGTCGATGAAGGGCGACGGCAAGCCGGTGTCCTTCATCGAGGATTGCGCGGTGCCGCTGGAGCACCTCGCCGAGTACACCTCGCAGCTGACCGAGGTTTTCCGCAAGCACGGCACCGAGGGCACCTGGTACGCGCACGCCTCGGTCGGCTGCCTGCATGTGCGCCCGATTCTCAACATGAAGGGCGACGGCGCCATCCGCATGCGCGCCATCGCGGAAGAGGCGGCCGAGCTGGTGCGCCGCTACAAGGGCGCCTACTCCGGCGAGCATGGCGACGGCCTGGTGAGGAGCGAATGGATCGCTCCGTTCTTCGGCCCGCGTCTCACGGCG
>JBKJTM010000156.1:0-12823 GCA_046590805.1 Usitatibacter sp. | reverse complement strand
CGGCGGCCCAGGGAAGAAGTCACCGAAAACGATGTACTTCGTTTTCGGTGACTTCTTCCCTGGGCCGCCGGGAGGTGATGGCCTTGAAGACATCAAAGTCCACGTGGATGTTGGGTGCCATGATGGCCTCCTTTAGGAACTAATAGTATATAATAGTACAATAGTAGTGATAAATAGTCAATGCTGACTGAGCGATCTTCACAGCCGCTTGCTAATAATGTTAGATATATCTAACATTCAAGGATGTACATGGCAGAGCTCGGATCTCACCTACGTCGGGCGAGGAAAGCCCGCGGACTTACCCAATCCGCCCTTGCGACAAAGGCCGGCATTGCGCGCGAAACCCTGAGTCAGCTTGAAAGCGGGGCCGCAAAAGACCTCGGGTTTGCCAAAGTGGCGCGCTTGTTGAGCGCGGTCGGAATAGAGCTTCGCACTCTCGATATTCCTTCCTCGAGGACCACCGATTACATAGCACTCGCCGCATCGGCGGCAAGCACCGGATTTCGAGAACCCCTCAGCGGCGAAGAACTCGTGCGCTCGCTGCTGAGCGGTAGTCCACCTGCGCGGAAGTCGCCCCACCTGCGACGGCTACTGGAGGACGCTTCGCCCGCGGTGGTCGCAGGGCTGGTATCTCAAGTGTCCCAATGGGCAGCGCGTGAGAAGGTGACGCGCAACCTTCTGGAACTAGCCCGAAACCTTGATGTTTCAGCTCGACCGGAATGGACGAAGACCGGCTAAGAGACTGGGAGCCGCTTTTCTCCAGCGCGTTGAGGATTCTCGATGCCGCGGCACTGGCACTTGGAGACTTCCAATGGAGCTTCGGGGGTGGAACCGCGTTGATGCTCAAGTACCGCCACCGCTACAGCCGTGACATAGACATTTTTCTTCGCGATCCGCAATTCATAGGCCATATGAGTCCGCGTTTGAGTCCCGCTGCTGAGGCGGTCACCGACGACTACGAAGAAGCCGGAGAGTTCGTGAAGCTCCGTCTTCAAGGCGGCGAGATCGATTTTATCGGCACGGGCTGGCTGACTTCCGATCCTTATCGGGCCGAAACTGTGATGGGAAGAAGCGTCAATTTGGAGACGCCGGCGGAGATTGTTGGGAAGAAGGTTCGGTATCGTGCGTCGACATTCAAGGCGCGCGACTTGTTCGATTTCGCAATCGTTGCTCAGCATGCCCCGGAGGAGATTGCCCGGATTTCACCTCTCCTCTCGGAATATCGGCCGGCTCTTTTAGAGCGCGTCGAGAATCGGCGTGCCATTCTCCAGGAGGAATACGACGCGCTCGATCTCCTTGACTCGAGCAAATCGCTCGACGATTGCATTGGTGCGCTGTACAAGGCACTCGAGGCGGCGCGGCGTCCAGGATGACGCGCGACCCGGCACTTTCCATTTCAGTCGCTATCCTCTGGGCGCTCCTCGCGCTCTTCATCCTCTATCCGCTGGGGATGATGCTGTTCCGCGTGCTTTCGGACGGGCAGGGCGGTTTCACGGTGGAGGGCCTTGCGAAGCTCGCCACCGACAAGCACCACCTGCGGGCGTTCTGGAATAGCCTGCTGCTCGCGGCCTTGGTCGGGTCGATCGGCACTGTCGTGGGGTTCCTCTTCGCGTTCACCGCGGCCCGCGCAAAGTTGCCGGGGTGGCTGCTCACGGTCATCGACGCGGCCGTGCTGCTGCCGCTGGTGAGCCCGCCCTTCACCACGGCGATCGCGATGATCTTCTCCTTCGGTCCGCGCGGGCTCATCACCTACGAGCTGCTGGGGCTGAAGGGGGTGACGGTCTACGGGCTCACCAGCACGATGTTCTCGGAGGTGCTGACCTACTTCCCGATCGCCTACCTCACGCTCCGGCCGATCTTGGCCGCGATCGATTCCAACATCGAGGGCATGGCGATGAGCCTGGGGGCCTCGCGCTGGAAGGTCTTCACCACGGTCACGTTGCCGCTCTGCGTGCCGGGCCTCGCCAATGCCTTCCTGCTGCTCTTCGCGGCCTCGCTCGCGGATTTCGCCACGCCGCTCATCCTGGCGGGCAACGTCTTCCCGGTGCTGCCGACCCAGGCGTATCTGCAGATCACCGGGCTCTTCGATCTGCGCGGGGGCGCGGCCCTCTCGCTCTCGCTGCTCTTCCCGGCGCTGGCCGTGTTCCTGCTGCAGCGCTACTGGGTCGGGCGGCGCTACTACGTGACGGTCACGGGCAAGGGCGCGGGCCAGGCGCCGTTCGACAGCATCTCGCCCGCGGCGCGCATCGTGCTGCTGGCGCTCTGCGCGATGGTGGCGCTGGTGATCGTGTATTTCTACGCGCTCCTCCTCTACGCCTCGCTCGTGATGGCGTTCGGCGCCAACCACGCGTTCACGCTGCAGCACTACCGCGTGGTCTTCACCGAGGGCCTGAGGGCCATCGGCGACACGCTCTTCATCGCCGCGGTCGCCATGCCGCTGGGGGGCTTCTATGGGCTGCTGCTCGGGTACCTCGTCGCGAAGAAGGAGTTCCCGGGGCGGCGCGCGATGGAGATGGTCTCGATGGTCAACTACGCGCTGCCCGGCACCATCGTGGGCATCGCGTACCTGATCGCCTTCAACGATCCGCCCATCGAGCTCACGGGCACGGCGGCGATCATCATCGCCTGCTACATCTTCCGCTACGGCCCCACGGGCATCCGCGCCACCATCGCGCTGCTGCAGCAGATCGACAAGAGCCTCGAGGAGGCTTCGCTGGGGCTGGGCGCGGGCAGCGGCACCACCTTCCGGCGCATCACGCTGCCGCTGGTGCTCCCGGCCTTCTTCGCGGGCCTGGGCGTGGTCTTCATCCGCTCGATGACCGCGATCAGCGCCACCATTTTCCTTGTCTCGCTCTCATGGACGCTGGTCACGGTGAAGATCCTCGAGAACATGACCGAGCTCTCGCTGGGGCCGGCGGCGGCGTTCTCGGTGCTCGTGGTGGCGATCGTGTTCGTGGTCGTGGCGTTGATCGGCTGGGTGCTGCGTTTCTTCCGCGGCGGCTCCATGCCGTTCACGAGCCTCCTGGGAGGCTAGGTGAACACTAATGTCCCGGTGCGGGTCGAGGTCGACGGTCTTTCGCGGCGCTTCGTGCATCGCGTGAAGGGCGAGGTGTACGCCGCCCGCGACGTGACGCTCGACGTGGCGCCGGGAGAATTCCTGACACTCCTCGGCCCCTCGGGCTGCGGCAAGACCACGACGCTACGGATGATCGCGGGCTTCGAGAAGCCCGATGCGGGGCGCGTGCGTTTCTCGGGCGAGGACGTGACGTACCTGCCCGCGAACCAGCGCAACATCGGCTTCGTATTCCAGAACTACGCGCTCTTCCCGCACTTGTCCGTGGCGGAGAACGTGTCGTACGGGCTGGAGATGCGCTCGATTCCCGTGGCGGAGATCAAGGCGCGCGTGTCGGCGGTGCTGGCTATGGTGGGGCTCGCCGGCTACGAGCAGCAGTTCTCCAGCCAGCTCTCGGGGGGCGAGCAGCAACGGGTGGCCCTCGCCCGGGCGATCGTGATCCAGCCGCGCGTGCTGCTCTTCGACGAGCCGCTCTCCAACCTCGACGCCAAGCTCCGCGTGCAGATGCGCCACGAGATCCGCGAGCTGCAGCAGCGCCTCGGCATCACCACCATCTACGTCACCCACGACCAGGAAGAGGCGATGGCGGTCTCGGACCGAATCGTGGTGATGAGCCAGGGCTCGGTGCTCGCGCAGGGCTCGGCGCACGACCTCTACCACCGCCCCGGCTCGGAGTTCGTCGCGCGCTTCATCGGCCGCGTGAACCTGGTGCCCGCGCGGGTGGTGGAGGCGAGGGGCGACAGGGCGTGGGTGGAGGCGCTCGGCGCGGTGATGGAGGTGGCGGCGGTGGGCGCGGTGGCGTTAGGCGATGAGGTTCGCCTCGTGCTGCGTCCGGAGGCGATCGAGGTGGTGCGGGGCGAGGGTGAAATTGGGCATCCGCCTACGCGGGTGCGACACGCGCGGCACTGGACGGCGAAGGTCGCCTCGCGTGTGTTCCTGGGCGAGAAGATCGAGTACCGGCTGGATGTCGCCGGCACCTCGATCCTCATCGTGCGCTACAACGCGGGGCCGGCGGAGACGCTCGCGGAAGGGTCCACGGTGGGACTGCGCGTGATCGAGGGCGCGGCGTCGCTGTTGCCGAGGCAGGGCCCGTGAGGCGGTTCCTGTTCGGGTTGTTCGCCGCGGTTGCTCTGTTTGGGTCGGCTCAGGCGAAGGAGGTCCACGGCCAGGTCGATTCCTTCAAGGCGCCGGGTGTCGCGATGGCGTGGGCGGTGGTGCGGGGTCCCGACGAGGCGCGCACCTTCGTGGTCGTGCGACTGCTGGTGGCTCCTGGGATCGACAGCCTCACGTTGACCGGCCGCGATCCGTTCACCAAGGAAGAGAAGGTGCTGCAGCGCGTGACGTTCGCCAGGGGACGCGCCGACGTGCGCATCCCGAGGGCGAGTTTCGCGGACTTCCCGTGGACCGATTGGCAGTTCGCGGGGGCTTCGAAAGAGCTGCCGCTCACGGTGTTTTATCTCGGCGTCCCGGATACCACTCCGGAGTTCGCTGATGAGGCGCGGCTGGATCGCTATCTCGAGGAGCGGCTGGCCCAGCCCCTGTAAGCTTTAGCGAGCGGGGCGGAAAAACGAAAAGGGCCCGCTGGCAGCGGGCCCTCTCCTTCCAACGCTTAAAGCAAGCTCAGACCGTGCGGATCTTCGAAGCTGCCGGGCCCTTGGGGCCTTGCGTCTCCTCGAATTCCACTTGGGCGCCTTCGGCCAGGGACTTGAAGCCCGAACCCTGGATCTCGCTGTGATGGGCAAAGAGGTCCTTGCCGCCATCCGCGGGCGTGATGAATCCGAAACCCTTGCTGTCGTTGAACCACTTCACGGTGCCTTTGGCCATTTCAATTTCCTTGTATCGATTGTCCGGGCGAAACCCGACCCGGAGACGGGTCATGAACGATCAAGTAGGGAATTGACTGCCAACTAGTCCGCGGTGATGCGGCTTGGAAGGAGACTGGAACTTCGACTGCTTGATGAACTGTACCGACATCATAGCGCGTTAATGCCACCGTCCGCGCGGCGTACATGCTGCGGTTGTAAGACTGATTCTCCCGAGCGGGAAGACAAGGTCTTGCCGCCGGACATACTGCAGGGCTTGCTGTGCGCGGTGGGTGAGCGCGCCTGACGTCGTGATGCCGAGCCGCTGGATGCCGGCGACCCATGGGATGGGAGGCCCGCATCCTTCCTGCGGTGCGCAAAGGGCTTGCCGACTCCATGCGGGAGCGGGAAGAAATTCAAGAATTGCTGCGGTCGTTCTTGACGGTGAGTTCGCTGGATTCAAGTCGGCTGCGTGGAGGGCGTAGCGGGCCCGCACTCTGATCAACGGCCCCGGCCGCCGCGCTATAAACTATCCCTTAACGAATTCGTTAAGGGATATCCATGGCCATCAAGTCCGACGACATCGTCCCCCTGAACCAGGTAAGGGCGCGATTCACCGAGCTTGCGGAGGAGGTCCGGGCCGGCGCGGAAAAGATCATCACCCGCAACGGTGAAAGCTACGTGGCACTCGTGGATGCGCGGCGGCTGGACCACTACCACCGCCTCGAACGCGAGCACATCCATCTCGCCCTGTTGCAGGAAGCGCTCGGCGGAATCCAGGATGTGCGGGACGGGCGGGTGGCCACCGCACGGCAGGTGCTTGCCAAGTACGCGACTCGACGCAAACGGTAATGTCTCGGGCAAGGTCGGTGCTGGTCACCGCCAACTTCGACCGCAATCTGGCGGGCATCAGGGAATTCCTTGCGTCGGCGGGGGTGACCGCGGCTTTCGACAAGCTGGTCGTGCGGCTTGCCTCGGAGGTCATCCCGAATGTGCAGCGTTTTCCCGATCTGGGGGCCGATTTTCTTGCACGGGCGCCGTTGTCCGCGGACGGCATCGCCTTGTTCGAGGAGGTCGTGAAGTCGTCCGGGCCGGGCTCTCATCTGCGCCAGTTGATCGAGGGCGACTACGTCATCCTCTACATGGTCAAGGGTGGCGCGGTCTACCTGCTTTCGATCAAGCACCACCGCCAGCTTTCGTTCGACCTGGCCGGGCACTGGCCGTAGGGGCGCGCGAAGGCGGGCTCTGGTAAGATTCTTACTCTACTCGAGTATTACCGGAGGAGACATGCGAATCACCAGCAAGGGGCAGGTCACCATTCCGCAGGCGATCCGCGAGAAGGCCGGACTATTGCCCCACACCGAGGTCGAATTCGAGATGAGCGGCGGCAAGGTGGTGCTCAAGCCCGCCGGCCGCCGCGCAACGCACGCGGAGCGGGCCACCGGACCGCTTCGGGGGACCTTGAAGCACATCCGCATGAGCACTGACCAGATCATGGCCCTTACTCGCGGCGAGAACTGAGCTTGGCACGGATCCTCGTCGATACCAACGTTCTGCTCGACGTGGCGACCGAGGATCCGCGATGGCTCGAATGGTCCTCCGGCCAGCTCGTGCGCGCCGTTCGCTCGGGTGGTCTCGCCGTGAATCCAATCGTTTACGCCGAATTCTCGGTCCACTACGCCACGATCGAGGAGGTCGAGAAGGCCCTCTCCGGGCTGGATCTGGATCGCCTCGCCATCCCATACGAAGCGGCTTTTCTTGCCGGGAAAGTCTTCAAGCGATATCGCGAACGAGGCGGGCAACGCAACGCGCCGCTTCCGGACTTTTTCGTGGGCGCTCACGCGGCCGTCCAGGGGCTTGCCTTGCTCACGCGGGACGCCAGGCGATACCGGCAGTATTTCCCGAAGCTGAAGCTGATCGCGCCGACGTAGCGCCGCGATCCTGATCTGATGACTCGCATGAGCAATCCGGAAGAGTTGCGAACCGAAGCGGAGCAGTTGGTCGCCGCGAAGACCTTCGATGGCGTCGCGCGCGCCTCCGCGCTTGCAAGGGCGATGGACATCTACCGCCAGTTGGGCGACGACCGCGGGCAGTGCGTCGTGCTCACCAAGCTCGGCAATCTCGGCAGCAACATGGCCGACTTCGCCTCGGCGCTCGACTATCTGCACCAGGCTGAGGCGATCGCCAACCACCTTGCCGATCCAGATCTGCAGCGCGAGGTGGCGGGCCAGCTCTCATTCGTGCTCGCCGAACTCGGTGAGAGCCAGGCCGCCCTCGATCTGACTTTGCGGGGATACGAACGGGATTCGCGCTCGCCCGACCCCGAGGTACGCCTCCTCGCGATCAACTCCCTGGGATGCCTGCTGAGCGCGAATGACCGGCATGAGGAAGGCATCGCGCGCATCCGCGAAGCCGATGCGGTGATCGCCTCCATTGCCGACCCGCAACGCCGCGAGCACCTTTTCGCGCAGTCGATGGCCGACCTCTCCGATGCGCTCCTGAGGGCCGGCAGCGCGCCCGAGGCGCTGCAGCAGGCCGAAGCGGGCGCCGCGCGCGCCGCGGGCATAGCGCACCTCCCGCTCGTCATGCTCAATCGTCTCTACGCCGGCCGCGCGGCATTGGCGCTCGCGGATGCGCCGCTGGCCGCTGCGCACCTGCAGGCCGCGGCGCGGATGGCGGCGGAGCTGGGCCTGAAAGCGCACGAGTCGCGGGCGCGCCTGCTGCTGGCCGACGCGCTGGCCGCCGTGGGCAGTCCCGCCGAGGCGCTCGCCTCCTATCGCGAGGGGCATCGCCTCGATCGCGAAATCGGCCGTGATGCCGCCGCGCGCCGGCTTGCGTTTCAGCGATCGCAGCGCGAGATCGAGGCCGCCCATCGCGAGCGGGAAAGCACCGAGCGCGTCCTCTTCGCGGTGTTGCCCCCGTCGATCGCCGGCCGCATCCGCCAAGGCGAGGGACGCATCGCCGAGGAGCTGGCCGACGTCTCCGTGCTCTTCGCGGACCTGGTGGGATTCACGGCGCTGTCTTCGCGCACCTCCGCACGCGACCTGCTCGACCTGCTGGATCGCATCTTCTCCGCTTTCGATGAGCTCACGCACGCGGTGGGCCTGGAAAAGGTGAAAACCGTCGGCGACCAGTACATGGCGGTGGGCGGGGCGCTCGCGGCCACGCCGGATCACGTCGAGCGATGCGCGCGCCTTGGCTTCGGCATGCTGGGTGCCCTGGAGGAGCTTGCGGCGCAGGGCGCGCCCCGGCTCTCGATCCGCATCGGGTTGCACGCCGGGCCGGCCATCGCGGGCGTCATCGGCACCCAGCGGCTCACCTACGACCTCTGGGGCAACACCGTCAATCTCGCCAGCCGCCTCGAGTCCGCGGGCGTGCCGGGGCGCATCCACGTGTCCGAGTTCGTGGCGGAACGGCTCAAGGGCGCATATGCGCTCGAGCCTCGCGGGTCGGTGGCGATGAAGGGGATCGGGGAGGTGCGGACTTTCCTGCTGGGCGAGGCCTCATCGAGAGCAGTCACCGAACGTCGCTGAAGCGCCGTTGAGCCGTTCGAGGCCGCGCGCCCGACATCGACCGCCACGGGGGCCGGTTTCACCAGCCGCATCATTCACAACCCGCGCTTGCGCGACGGGTCAATTTCACCAATAGTCACCCAAGAGCGCGGCGCGCGACGAAAGCCGCGACGAATCCAACAACATTCCCAGGGAGATCGTCATGTCGAGCTTGCGGGACACCCCGAAGGTCAAACCTTGCGTGCTCTTGGTGCACGCAGCCTTGCTTGCCGTTATCGCGCGCCCCACGATGGCGCAGGAGCCCAGGCCGCCCGAGGGCCAGCTGCAAATGATCACGGTCACCGCGGAGCGGCGGGTTGAGAACATCAAGGACGTGCCCAATTCCGTGACGGCGGTTCAGGGCGAGTTCCTCGACATCCTCAACTCCAGCGGCCAGGACGTGCGCCTGCTCGCCGCCCGCGTCCCCAGCCTCAACATCGAGTCGTCCTTCGGCCGCGCCTTCCCGCGCTTCTATATCCGCGGCCTGGGCAACACCGATTTCGACCTGAACGCCTCGCAGCCGGTCTCGCTCCTCTTCGACGACGTCGTGCAGGAGAACCCGATCCTCAAGGGCTTCCCCCTTTTCGACCTCGAGCAGATCGAGGTCCTGCGCGGGCCGCAGGGCACGCTCTTCGGCCGCAATTCCCCGGCGGGTGTGGTGAAGTTCGAGTCCGCCAAGCCCCGTCAGGTGCGCGAGGGCTACATGAACGCCAGCGCCGGTTCGTTCTCGGCGGCGAATCTCGAGGGCGCCTTCAACGTGCCGCTCAGTTCCCAATGGGCGCTGCGGGTCGCGGGACAGGTGCAGCACCGCGGCGACTGGGTGGACAACACCGTGAACGGCCCCAGCCGCTCGCTCGAAGGCTATGACGACGCCGCGGCGCGCGCGCAGCTGCTGTATTCGCCGGGCAAGTCCTTCAGCGCGCTCTTCAACCTGCACGGCCGCAATCTCGAGGGCACCGCACGGCTCTTCCGCGCGAACATCATCAAGCCGGGAACGAACCAGCTCGCCGACGGTTTCAACGAGCGCCAGATCTCCATCGATGGGCGCAACGAACAGGACCTCGATGCCGCCGGCGGCAGCATGCGGCTTCGTTGGGACTGGGGCGGCATGGGCCTCACCTCGATCACCGGCTATGAAAAGGTGAAGGCGTTCAGCCGCGGCGACATCGACGGCGGTTTCGGCGCCGTGTTCGCGCAGCCGATGGGCCCGGGCTTCATTCCCTTCCCCGCGGAATCGGCCGACGGGCTGCCGAAGCACAAGCAGCTCACGCAGGAGTTCCGCCTCGACTCGGGCAACCGCGGCGGGTTCGGCTGGCTGGTCGGCCTCTACTTCTTCAAGGAAGACATCACCGTCGAGAGCTTCAGCTACGACACGCTCGCCCGCGGCGCGGTCAACGGCTACGCCCGCCAGACGCAGGATAACGAGGCCTCGGCGGTGTACGGCTCGGTCAACCTGGCGCTCAGCCCGCGCCTGGGCATGCGCGCGGGCCTGCGCTACACGCACGACGAGAAGGATTTCACCGCCCAGCGCACCTTGTCCCCGATCGGCGGGGGTGCCACCGGCGTCCTCAGGGCCAACCCCAGCGATACCGACCTCTCGGGCGACGCGAGCCTGCTCTTCACGATGAGTCCCGAGACCAACCTCTACGCACGGGTGGCCCGCGGCTTCCGCGCCCCGAGCGTCCAGGGGCGGATCCTCTTCGGCGACACGCTCTCGGTCGCGGAATCGGAGCGGGTCGTGTCGTACGAGGGCGGGGTGAAGAGCGACCTGTGGAACAAGCGCGGCCGCATCGCGTTCACCGTGTTCAGCTACGAGGTCCGCGACCAGCAGTTGACCGCGGTCGGCGGCGCGGCCAACTTCAACCGCCTCGTGAACGCGGAGAAGTCGACCGGACGCGGCATGGAGCTGGATTTCCAGGCCATCCTTGCCCCCAACCTGCTGGGCTCGGTGAGCGCGAGTTACAACAAGACCCAGATCAAGGACCCGAACCTGCGCATCGATGCCTGCGGCTCCGGTTGCACCATCCTCGATCCGATCACCAGCCCCGCCAATCCCGCGGTCGGCCGGTTCGCGCCCACGGTCTCGATCAACGGCAATCCGCTGCCGAACGCGCCCAAGGTGGTCTTCAACGGCGCCCTTCGCTACTCGATCCCCACGCGCGATGGCGAGTACTTCGCCCACACCGACTGGTCCTACCGCAGCAAGATCAACTTCTTCCTCTACGAGTCGGTGGAGTTCGCCGGCAAGGCGTTGCTGGAGGGCGGGGTGCGCGCGGGCTACAAGTGGGCGCACGACAAGTACGAGGTAGCGCTCTTCGGGCGCAACATCACCAATCGCGTCCAGGTGATCGGCGGCATCGACTTCAATAACCTGACGGGCATGATCAACGAGCCGCGGACCTGGGGGGTGCAGTTCAAGGCGAACCTGTGAGCGGGGTCCGAAACACCTCAGGCGGAAGTGAAGACCCCGATCACTCGCCGGTTCTCGGCGCCCCGAACAATTTCACCAGCGGGTAGTCGATCCCCCTTCGCGCAGCCGCGCGGCGACCAGGGCGGCGGTGCGCTTCTCCTCGCAGGCGAGCTCGGGATGGCGGTGGATGTCCTGGCGGATCGCGCGCATCTCGTCGGCCAACTCGAGCATGCGCGCCATTAGCGGCGAGCCTCGCGAAAGCGCGGATAGGTCGATCATGATGAGGCGATGCTAGCATCCTGAAGTCCGGCGGCGAGACCCCGTCCCCGATTCGGTAGCTCACGCTGTATCGGCGCCCACAACCAATGAATCTCACGCGAAAATGGGGGCGATTCAGCGTAAATCACCATGGTGTTTTCCTATCCTCATGAAGATGATCGTCGGTGTACCGAAGGAAACCAAGGTCCACGAGTACCGGGTGGGCCTCACCCCGCAGTCGGTCCGGGAGCTCGTCCGGCATGGCCACGAGGTGTGGGTCGAGACGATCGCCGGAGCGGCCATCGATTTCGGCGACGACGCCTATCGCGCGGCGGGTGCGAAGGTCGTGGCCACCGCGCGTGAGATCTTCGCCGGCGCCGACCTGATCGTGAAGGTGAAGGAACCGCAGCAGGAGGAGCGCCGGCAGCTTCGCCCGAAACAGGTGCTGTTCACGTACCTGCACTTGGCGCCCGATCCCGACCAGGCGAGGGATCTGCTCGGCAGCGGCGCGGTGTGCATCGCCTACGAAACGGTCACTTCGCACGCGGGCACGCTGCCGCTGCTCGCGCCCATGTCGGAAGTCGCGGGGCGAATGTCGATCCAGGCGGGCGCGAGCGCGCTGGAGAAGTCCCGCGGCGGCCGCGGAGTGCTGATCTCGGGCGTGCCGGGCGTGGCCCCGGCGAAGGTCGTGATCCTCGGCGGCGGCGTGGTCGGCACGAATGCCGCGCAGATGGCCGTGGGGCTCGGCGCCGATGTCACGGTCCTCGATCGCTCGGTCGAGGCGCTGCGCAGGATCGACGCGCGCTTCGATGCTCGCGTGAAGACGCTGTACGCGACCGAGGCCGCGATCGAGGCCGAGGCGCTGCAGGCCGAGCTCGTAATCGGCGCGGTCCTGGTGCCGGGCGCCGCCGCGGCCAGGCTCATCACGCGCGAAATGCTCAAGCGAATGAAGCGCGGCGCGGTGCTGGTCGACGTCTCCATCGACCAGGGCGGTTGCTTCGAGACCTCGCGTCCCACGACCCACGACGATCCGACGTACGAGGTGGAGGGGATCGTCCACTATTGCGTCGCCAACATGCCGGGCGCGGTGGCGCGCACGTCGACGCTCGCCCTCAACAATGCGACGCTGCCGTTCGTGCTGGCACTCGCCGACAAGGGCTGGAAGCGCGCGCTGCGTGACGACGCGCACTTCGGCAACGGGCTCAACATCGCCGCGGGCCGGGTCACCAACCGCGCGGTCGCCGAGGCGCTCGGGCTGCCCTACACGCCCGTGGAGGCGGCCATCCTCGCGGAAGAGGCGTGACTTCGCCGCGGCTCGTCCAGGCCCACCGCTACGTGGCCCTCGGCCTGGGCGCGCTGATCGTCGTCATCGGGTCGACCGGCGCCTCGTTGGTCCGCCGGCGGCGGGATGGTACGAGCGCGTCCTCGCGGCGGTGCGCGCGAAGGTCGTATCGTGGACATCCTTGGCCAGCGCGCCTCGCGCCAAGCCCTTCACACGGCGGTGAAAGTTGTCCGGTAGCCGACTGCGCCTGGATCGCGAAAGACGTGGATGTCAGGGCAGAGCGTGGCCTGTGTTGCGCTGCCCGAGGCTCTCATCCGGGTTCGGGAGCTCTTCTCAGCCTGACGCACCTGCAGGCTCGCGGCGTCCTTCCGCGCAGATGCGGCGGTATATACGCGTGGACGGGAGGTTTTTCGGCAAGTACTTAGGCGCCCAAGATATCGGGCGGTG